>NZ_JANJPM010000027.1:0-38219 GCF_026222585.1 Staphylococcus sp. SUC_1.2
TTTATTGATTGGAGCAAATTATGGATAGCTATTTATTAGAAATAAAAAATCTAGAAACATCAATTAGGATTGAAAACGAGTGGTATCCTACAATTGATCAAATTTCTTTTAAATTAAAAAGTAATGAAATATTAGGGATTGTAGGAGAATCAGGGTGTGGTAAATCAATTTTAAATAAATCAATAGTTAAGCTCTTGCCAGAAAAAATATCCAAAATAACTCAAGGGCAAATTATATTTAATGGCAAAGAATTGCAAAATGCTAGTGAAAGTGAATACCGAAAAATCAGAGGTAAAGATATAGGAATGATTTTTCAAGAACCAATGACTGCATTGAATCCTGTTTTTAAAATTAAGAATCAAATAATAGAACCTATTATTTTACATTTAAATAAAAATAAAAAGGAAGCGTATTTACTAGCTAAAGAATTATTACAACAAGTAGGAATAGCTCGAGCGGACGAGATTCTAAATAGTTACCCTCACCAATTATCTGGTGGTATGCGACAAAGAGTTATGATTGCCATAGCAATTTCTTGTAACCCTAAAGTACTTATTGCTGATGAGCCAACTACAGCGCTGGATGTAACGATACAAGCACAAATTCTTGAGTTATTAAAAAAATTGCAAGAAGAAACTAATATGTCGATTATTCTAGTAACACATGATCTTAGTGTGGTATCAGAATTTTGTGATAAAGTCATCGTCATGTATGCTGGACAAATTGTAGAATTCGGTGATTTACAGCAAATTCTAAATCATCCTAAACATCCGTATACCAAAAAACTATTGCGTACCATTCCTAGATTAAATGAAAGCGTAGAATATTTAGAGGTGATTGATGGCATGGTACCTAGTATAACTCAATTTAATAAGAATCAATGTCGCTTTGCTAATAGATGTGAAGTGAGAATGGAAAGCTGTAATCAACAAGAACCAAAACTTATAAGTAGGGATGGTAGTCAAGTTCGCTGTCATCTTTTTAAATAGAGGGGAATAAAAATGGATAACATCTTAGAAATACAGAATTTAAAAACTTATTATCCTATTAAATCAGGAATTTTCAAACCAACTCAATATGTAAAAGCTGTTGACGATATTTCTTTTACAATTAAAAAAGGGCAAACATTTGGTTTAGTAGGAGAATCAGGATGTGGTAAGTCGACACTTGGTAAATCAATTGTTCGATTGGAAGATATAACATCTGGTGAAATTAAAATTAATGGTGTTAATATTACGCAATTAAATGGGGAAAAATTAAGAGAAGCTCGTAAAAATTTTCAAATGATATTTCAAGATCCTTATGCTTCATTAAATCCAATGCAAATGGTTGGAGATATAATAGGAGAACCATTGCAAAATTATCATATAGTAGATAAAAAGAAACTAAAAGATGAGGTAATGTATTTATTAAATTGTGTAGGTATGAGCGAGGATACTTTTTATAAATATGCACATCAATTTTCCGGAGGTCAAAGACAGAGAATAGGTATTGCTAGAGCATTAGCAATAAGACCTAAACTTATAGTGGCTGATGAACCTGTAAGTACTTTAGATGTATCAGTGCAATCTCAAGTATTAAATCTTATGAAAGATCTTCAAAAGGAATTTAATTTAAGCTATTTATTTATTGCACATGATTTAAGCGTAGTAAAACATATTAGTGATGTGATAGGCGTAATGTACTTAGGTCATATGGTAGAAATTGCAAATAGTACGGAACTTTATAAAAATCCTAAACATCCATACACTAAAGCTTTAATTTCTTCTATCCCACAATTTAATAAATCTAAGGGGAATAGAATTATTTTGAAAGGAGAATTACCTTCTCCAAGTAATCCACCGAAGGGATGTCCATTCCATACTAGATGTCCTATTGCACAAGCAAAGTGTCGCGAGGAAAGACCAAAACTTGAAGAAATTAAACCGAATCATCATGTTGCTTGCTTCTTTACTGAAAGGGTGAATATTAAATGATTAAACTTATCTTAAAAAGATTTTTGTTAATGATACCACTATTATTTTTAATATCGATAGTAGTATTTAGTTTAGCAATTATTCAACCAGGTGATCCTTTTAGTGGACAGTATAACCCTCATGTTAAGCAAGAGGCGATTGACGCTCAGAGAGAAAAACTAGGTCTTAATGATTCTATACCAACGCAATATGTGAGATGGATTGGAAATGTTGCACATGGTAATTTAGGAGAATCTATAAAATATAAGCGACCCGTGATGGATTTGATTATCGAACGCATGCCCAATACAATATTGCTTGGCGTGGTATCTCTAATAATTACATATATATTGTCGTTTATTCTAGGAATTATTTCAGGGAGATATGCATACTCGTTAGGAGACTACACAATTCAAGTATTCAATTACGTTATGCTAGCAATTCCTTCATTTATTGCCGGTGTATTTGCTATTTATATCTTTGCATTTCAATTTCCAATATTTCCTTTTCAGGGATCAGTGAATATCAATCTTCAAGAAGGTAGTTTCACATATTATTTGAGTAAACTTTATCATACTATTTTGCCAGCTTTAACTTTAGGTTTATTATCAACAGCGGGTTATATTCAATATTTAAGAAATGACATTATTGATAACGCTAATAAAGACTACGTTTTAACTGCCAAAGCAAAAGGTCTAACTATTAATAAAATATATAATAAACATATTTTACGAAACTCATTAATTCCAATTATTACTTTTTTAGGAGCTGATATCGTTAGTATTTTAGGTGGTGCAGTAATTACTGAAACTATTTTTTCATTTAATGGTATTGGTAAATTATTTTTAGAATCTGTAACAGGTCAAGATTATCCATTAATGATGGCATTAACCCTGTTCTTTTCATTTTTAGGTTTATTCGGAAATCTTATATCTGATATAACTTATAATTTTGTCGATCCTAGAATTCGTAGTAATTAGAATGAGAAGAGGAAGGGGTAAATGATGATAAAACGACATAATAATTCAACAACGATAAATAAAGCATCTTCACCTACAAGGATTGCCTTACAAAAGTTTGCTAAAAATAAAATTGCTATGGCTTCATTAATTTTTTTGATTCTAATAGCAATCATATCTATTATTGCGCCACTATTAGCACCATTACCAATTAATCAACAAGATTTATTAAATATAAAAGGAGATATGACATCTCAGAATATTTTAGGGACTGACTCAGGTGGTAGGGACAATTTTAGTAGATTATTATATGCAGGTAGAATGTCACTGTCTATAGGTTTAGTTTCTACGATTGGTATGTTGGTTATAGGAATTGCTATCGGTGTTATATCAGGATTCTTTGGAGGATTACTTGATACGATACTGATGAGAGTCACTGAATTCGTAATGCTGTTCCCGTTTTTAATTTTTGCTATCGTATTAAATGCAGCATTAGGCGATAAAATTAAAAATCCATATGGCTCAGCTATAATACTAGTTGCAGTTATTATTATCCTAAGTTGGGGAGGTATTGCTAGATTAGTAAGAGGAAAAGTAATGCAAGAGAAAGAAAACGAATACTTTCTAGCTGCAAAGTCAATAGGTACGCCTACCTACAAAATTATTTTAAAGCATTTACTACCTAATATTTTAAGCGTGGTTATTGTACAAGCTACTTTAACCTTTGCCGGAATGATTGTAGTAGAATCTGGATTGAGTTTTTTAGGATTTGGTATTAGTAAATCAATTCCATCATGGGGAAACATGTTAAGTGATGCTCAAGAAGGAGATATCATTAGTTCTAAGCCGTGGATTTGGATGCCGCCAGCATTAATGATTATGTTTACAATTTTAAGTATTAATTTTGTCGGTGAAGGGTTGAAAGATGCTTTTAACCCTAAAGGTAGAAAATAAATATAGATCAATAAAAAAGTGAGAGGAGTTAATTAACACTCGTCTCACTTTTTATTTTATCTTTTACGTCCCAGTCCCATAGCACGTTCCATTTTTTTCAATGTTTTGAATGACGCTTTTTGAGCTTTATCGCGACCATGATCTAGGATGTCATCTAATTTATCTGAATTGTAAAATTCATTATATTTTTCTTGGAAGTTAATTAAGAAATCTTTGACGATTTCTGATAAATCTGTTTTGAACTTACCGTATCCTTCATTTTCGTACTTAGCTTCTAAATCTTTAATAGATTCATTTGTTAAGCTAGAGTATATTGTTAATAAATTTGAAATACCTGGTTTATTATCACGATCAAATTTAATAATTCCATCTGAATCTGTTACAGCACTTTTAATTTTCTTTGCTGCCACATTAGGCTCGTCTAGTAATGAAATAAAGTTTTTCTGATTATCATCACTTTTACTCATTTTCTTCGTTGGGTCTTGTAAACTCATGACGCGACCACCTACTTTAGGCATACGAATTTCTGGTTTAACCAAAATGTCATTATAACGACTATTAAAACGTTCGACTAAGTTACGTGTTAATTCCATATGTTGTTTTTGGTCTTCACCAACTGGAACAATATTAGTATTGTATATCACAATATCTGCAGCCATTAATGGTGGGTAAGTTAGTAATCCTGCTGGAATACCGTCAGTACGTTTTTGAGCTTTATCTTTATATTGAGTCATACGTTCAAGTTCTCCAACACTTGAAATTGTTGTGAGCATCCAACCTGCTTGCACGTGTGCTGGTACTTCAGATTGTATAAATAAGGTAGCTTTTTCTGGGTTTATGCCAGATGCTAAATAAATAGCCGCAAGTTGACGGATTTGTTTACGTAATTTGATTTTATCTTGTGGCACAGTAATTGCATGTTGGTCGACGATGCAAAAATAACAATCATAATCATTTTGTACATCAGCAAATTGTTTTAATGCCCCAATATAATTACCAATTGTGGGTATTCCACTAGGTTGAATTCCTGAAAATAATGTCTCCATATTAGATGCCTACTTTCTTAGTTTTAATTCATATTATTTAAATTATAACAGTATTTCTTTAAAATGTAAGTTATGTTAGTATGTAGTTATACGTTAATTCTAAGCCTTTAAATTTAGGTTTTTAGAAAATTTGAGATTTCTCAGAAAAATTAGGATTTTCTCATTTAATTTTAATGTTAGTTGGTTATACTAACATTGTAAGGTTAAGAGGACTAAATAAATTAACATTTCTTAATCAATAAATTCAAAAATAATGAATAATATTCATTCAATAGGAGAGTGAGATGTATGGTAACATTATTTACTTCACCAAGTTGCACATCTTGCCGTAAAGCGAAAGCATGGTTACAAGAACATGACATTCCATATACGGAGCGTAACATTTTTTCTGAACATTTAACAATTGATGAAATCAAACAAATTTTAAAAATGACTGAAGACGGTACTGACGAAATTATTTCTACTCGTTCTAAAACATACCAAAAATTAAATGTTGATATTGATTCTTTACCACTACAAGATCTTTATGCGATCATTCAAGATAATCCAGGACTATTACGTCGTCCAATTATTCTAGATGAAAAACGTTTACAGGTTGGCTATAACGAAGATGAAATTAGACGTTTCTTACCTAGAAAGGTTCGTACTTTCCAATTACAAGAAGCGCAACGTCTTGTTGATTAATTTTAAAATTTAATTGAAGATTATAATAATATGAAACAGCACTATTTTAGTGCTGTTTTTTGTAACTCAAAAAGGGAATATGTTAGTATATATAACGATCGTAAAATAGTTAAATTTAATCAAACAAATAAATTGTAATTTCCACCACGTTCTAATACAATATGGTTACTATTCATCGACTGTAAGGAGTGAGATGATATGAGAATAGAACGCGTTGATGACACAACAGTCAAATTATTTATAACTTATAGTGATATTGAAGCTAGAGGATTCAGTCGAGAAGATTTATGGACTAACCGTAAAAGAGGCGAAGAATTCTTCTGGTCAATGATGGATGAAATCAATGAAGAAGAAGACTTCGTAGTTGAAGGGCCTCTTTGGATACAAGTACATGCCTTTGAAAAAGGTGTGGAAGTTACGATTTCTAAATCTAAAAATGAAGAAGCTATGAATATGTCTGATGAAGATGCAAACGAGCAATTTGAAGAACAAGTTAACGAATTACTTGCAAATACATTAGAAAATGAAGAGAGCATTGAAGATTTATTCGAACAAAGAGCACAACAACAAAAGCACTCTCATAAGTCTGAACAAAAACAAACGAAACAACGTCCGAACATAAGAACAGTTATCGTTAAATTTGATGATTTAGAGCAAGTTATTAGTTATGCATATCACCATAATTTATCAACTGATGAATTTGAAGATTTATTATATATGAATGACAATAAATATTACTATGCTATTCACTTTGATGAATCAGTCAGTCAAGAAATGATTAACGATAGTTATAGTCAGATGTTAGAGTTTGCATATCCAACAGATAAAACTGAAGTATACTTAAATGATTATGCTAAGATTATTATGAGTCATAATGTAACTGCTCAAGTGAGACGTTATTTCTCAGACACAGTTGAATAATGAAAATTTTTACCGAGGCAATGAATATTGCTTCGGTTTTTTGTGTTGAGAAGTAAAATCACCATTTCATACGTTTAATCTTATGAGGTGAGTGAAATTTATGTTAATCGCTATAAATCAACAAGGCGAGCAAGTATATGCACATCGTGCAAAGAAACAGGACAGCTATTTTTGTCCGCATTGTAGCTCACAACTACTATTAAAGTGTGGCACAAAAAATATCCCGCATTTCGCGCATAAGGTTGATAGCGTATGTTATTGTGCAAAACAAGAATCCGAACAACATTACTTTGTAAAGTGTTTTATTGCGAAGATGTTATCACAACTACATTATCACGTTCAAATTGAACCTTATTGTCCAACTATTCAACAATACCCAGACATACTAGTGAATTCAAAATACGTAATTGAAATTCAATTTTCTAGAATAGATATTGAAGAGATCATAGAACGAACAAAGGGATTTAAACAGCTGAATATGGAAGTCATTTGGTTAATTCAAGATTGTCGATATCATAGGGGGAGGCTATATCTCAATTCATTTCAAGCACATTTTATACATCCAATAAATAGGTGTTTATATGTATGGAATCAAAAGAACAAGTGTGTTGTTTTATATAGTCAAATTCAGCATATTGGTGGCAAACAATTTATCGCAAAACAAACAGTAATTGAAATCAACGAATTAGTGAATCAGATTAGTATCATGTCTACGCCATATCAACACATTTTCAAGCTAACGAAATCTGAAATACATTATTACTTGAATCAATGTAGAAGGAAAAATTCCGTCCTTGAACCATCGTTAAGCGCAATATACCAGTTAAGATTAACAGATGAAGCTGTTTATCATAACTTCGGCTACATATTCCCTTCTCAACTTTATATTGAGAATCATCCAGTTCAGTGGCAATTACAATTTAAATTATTTAATGAACAAGAGTTTGATGTACATCAGTGTTTAAAAGCCTTTCTTAAATTTAGGCAGATGTACCTTAACACTATTTCTATGGATTGTGTTGTCTCAGAACTTATTAATCATTACATTAAATATAGTTAAAACGTGCAATTCATAGGGAATAATGAGAAAATTATAACATTAGTTATTATAGGAGGTTTACTATATGAGTCAACAATTAACAAGAGAAGAGCAAGAACGTAAATATCCAAATTATACGTGGGATTTAACAACGATTTTTAAAAATGATGAAGCTTTTGAAGAAGCATTAAAAGAGGTTGAAGGTTATCTAGGTAAAGAAGAGCAATTTAAAGGGCACTTAGCAGATAGCGCTGATACATTATGTGATGCGCTTGCATTAGAAGATGAAATTGGTACTAAACTAGAGAAAGTATATGTCTATGCACATTTAAAACAAGACCAAGATACTTCAAACGATAAATATACAGGATTCGAGTCACGTGCACATCAACTTATAATTAAAATTAGTTCCGCATGGAGTTTCTTAGTACCAGAAATTCTTCAAATTGATGAAGATAAACTTCAATCATTTATCGAAACTAATGACAACTTAAAACGTTATGAATTTGATTTAAAACTTATCAATGAAAAACGACCACACATTTTAGATGCCGAGCAAGAGAGATTACTTACTGAGGCTCAAGATGCACTATCTACACCAAGTAATGTGTACGGTATGTTTAGTAATGCAGATTTAGAATTTGAAGATGCAGTAGATAAAGATGGTGAAAAACATCCATTAACACAAGGAACTTTTATCAAATATTTAGAATCTGATGATCGCGAGTTACGTCAATCAGCATATAATAATTTATATAAAGCTTACGGTGCTTATAATAATACTCTAGGTTCAACATTAGCAGGGGAAGTTAAGAAGAATGTCTTTAATGCTCGAACACATAACTATAAAACAGCTCGTGAGCGTGCGTTAAGTAATAATCATATACCAGAAGAAGTCTATGATAATTTAGTAAAAACTGTGCATAAATATTTACCATTATTGCACAGATACACGAAACTAAGAAAAGAATTATTAGCTGTTGATGAGCTGAAAATGTACGATTTATATACGCCAATGGTTAAGGACGTTAAATTTGAAATGCCTTATGAAGAAGCAAAAGAATGGATGTTAAAAGCGTTAGAACCTATGGGTGAAGAGTACCTTGATGTAGTAAAAGAAGGTTTGAATAATCGATGGGTCGACGTTTATGAAAATAAAGGTAAACGATCAGGTGGTTACTCATCTGGTGCACATTTAACTAATCCATTCATTTTATTAAATTGGTCAGATACTGTCTCTGATTTATATACGCTTATCCACGAATTTGGTCATTCAGCACATAGTTATTTCAGTCGTAAACATCAACCATCTAATTCTAGTGATTATTCAATCTTTGTTGCTGAAGTTGCATCAACTTGTAATGAAGCATTACTAAGTGATTATATGGATAAACATTTAGACGATGAACGTCGTTTATTATTATTAAATCAAGAACTTGAAAGATTCAGAGCGACTTTATTCCGTCAGACTATGTTCGCAGAATTCGAACATAAAATTCATCAAATTGAAGAAGCAGGCGAACCATTAACTGCAACACGTATGAATGATGAATATGCTAAATTGAATAAACAATACTTTGGTGATGTTGTTGAAACAGATGACAATATTAGCAAAGAATGGTCAAGAATCCCTCATTTCTATATGAATTACTATGTATATCAATATGCTACTGGATATAGTGCAGCTCAAAGTTTAAGTCATCAAATTTTAACTGAGGGTAAACCTGCAGTTGAAAGATATATTAATGAATTCTTGAAAAAAGGAAGTTCTAACTATCCAATTGAGATTCTGAAAAATGCCGGTGTGGATATGACTTCACCAGAACCTATTGAGCAGGCTTGTGAGGTCTTTGAACAAAAATTAGATACTTTTGAAAAACTTATGAAAGCTTAGAATGACTGTATCCGTTTACAATATGTCAAGTTTGTGACAATTTTAAAATAAGGGGTCTTTAATATTGAAACACCTATATTAGCGTGTTATATTATGAACATGAAATTAATCACATAACAAACATACCCCTTTGTTTGAAGTGAAAAATTTCTCCCATCCCCTTTGTTTAGCGTCGTGTAATCAGACACGGCGTTTTTTTATACTCTTTTTTAATAACTACCACTATCAATGAATTCCTCATTGTATATAAATTTTTCATTGTACTTCGACGCCACTACTATACATTGCAATTGATTTATATAACAATAATAGAAACAGAGTCGTTCAACCTTAAATTGATGTGTACACAAAAACAAGCCACCCAATGCATGAATATAATCATCATTGAATGGCTATTGTTAGCTATCCTATATTCTAGGCATTTTTGATTGCCAAAAATCTCCTTCAGGATATTGAAGTTTTTCTACTTTTTGTTGTAACGCTAATTTCTTAAGTTCTTTTGTCATTAACTTTTCGGGCCACTCATATATGGTCAATAGTTCTTCCGTAGTAACGAGTTGTTTCTTTTGAATATAATGCTCAATTTTAGGTGGAAGATTTTTTTCAATAGGCGTACCCATTAATTCATTAATAATATATGTGTAAATGTGATATGGATATAATCCTTCTACTTTCAGGCCTTCCTCATGAACATCTTCACTGAAAAATACGAGTGAAGGTGCTTGCTCAATTTCCATTTCTCGAGCAATGTGTAAATCTATTTTTAAACTTTCGGTTAATTTGCTTTTTTGTAAATCTTCTTTGAATTCATTGTAATCTAAACCTGCATTAATGATGCAGTCACAAATCATTTCTTCCGTAATAATATCCTTCTTAGGAATAATTTCATTTTGCATTAAATGGATGAAACGTTCCGCTCTTAAACGACCTTGTAATTCAGCCGCTTTATAAGCTAAGGCGATATTATCAAAATCAGATGTACTTTGCGCTTGGCACTTAGTAAGTACTTTCAATGAAGGGTTTAGAATATGTCTGATACGGATATATTGATTATATTCAATTCTTAATTTAGAAATAATCGCTGATAATTTAAAGCAATCTGTATTAAATGGATCAAAAAATGAATAAATTTCAATTTTATTTACAGGTGACAGATTAGCATCTTCACGACTTCTATTGTCTACAATTTTTAGTTCTTCAGCCATGTTTTACTCACCTTCAATTATATTTAGGAATTTACCATGTGGTTAGCGGTTAGACGTAAACGTTCATATAAATACTCTCCAACACCAGCTGGAAACTGTGCTTCGGTTATTGCAGTATGCATATTTTCTAACCATGCATCTCTTTCATAAGTTGTAATTTTAAATTCCATATGTCTCTTTTTTAACATCGGATGTCCATGTTCTTCAGTATATAGGTTTGGTCCACCTAGAAATTGAGTGAGAAATTGCTTTTGTTTTCTACTCGTTTCGGCAAAATCCCCAGGGAACAAATGATTGATTCTGTCATCTTTCTCAACTAGAGCATAGAAATGATCAATCATATTATAAAGTGCTGTTTCACCTATAATATCGTATGGCGTTTTAGACATAATATCACCAATTTCCGTTAATATATTACTAATATAACATGAATTTTTACATTTAAAAGTAATTTGACTTTTTACAGCGACGTACTGCTACTTGTCAATTTGATTCTTATAGTCAAAGAAACGTTGAACTTTATTGTTAGGTACGGTGTGCTCAAGATTAAATTCTTCTAATAAACTATGAAATTTTTTCAAACCATTGTTATAGTCAGTAACTTCAAATTCTAACTCATAATCAACTTTGTCGAAATAATCACTTCGATCTAATACTAACAATTCATTTTTATAGTTTGTTTCTAAACGAGCTGTTCTCAATGCGCCTAATATAGTTAATTCGTTGTCATTAATACCGTATGATTCGACAATTTCTCGTATATCTTCTGGTAGTGAGTTATTAAATATTACATCACCTGTTTTAGGTATATGTTTAACCATATGATTATATTCCATCAAACCTACGTCGGCGGGCACTTTTAAGGTCATTTCATATGTGTCGTTTTTAACTCGGATTCGTAATGCGGATTTATGATCTCGCAATGTGAAGTTAGGAGTATCAATATAGTAGTTTATTTGAATAAAAGGTTCTTTATCTTCAAAAAAAGTATATTTAAATTTATCGTATACATCTTTACTTAGTAATTGTTTAAATTCTATTTCATTATTCGTCGCCATAATTTGCACCTCTAAATCCATTTATTGTAATTCATTATGACTGAGTTATATAAATATTTAAAGTAATTATATATGAATGAAAAGGTAAATCTGAGTACTTAAGTATAGTTTATAAAATGATTTGATTTGTCACGACATAATGAGCTTCATTCAATAGTGGATAGACGAGTAAGAAGTGCATTTCAAACGTGTGTTATACAGTTAAATTATGTTAAACTAATAAAGAATAATAAGGAGGAACAAGCATGCGTATTTATGTAAATGAAATTAAAATTAAAGATGATGGCATTTATTGCTACTCAGAAGATCCAACTGATGGATTAGTAGAAGTAGGGCAAATGCTTGTTGATAGTGATAATTACGGATTTGCCTACTTATTAGATGACGGACAATCATATGATTACTTGATTTTCGTTCAAGAAACATGGTCCATGTTGCATGAGAATAGAGGCAAGAAACTAATAGTAAACGATGACTTGGTTTTAGAACATTTTCAAGAGGAATTAGATTACATACTTGAGAATGTTGAAGGAAATAATAACTATGGTAAGGAGTTTGTTTCAGCTGTTGAAGAAACTTTTGACCTAAAGTGAAGCGGAGTGAAACAATATGAATCAATGGGATCAATTTTTAACACCATATAAACAAGCCGTTGATGAATTAAAGGTAAAATTAAAAGGTTTGCGTAAGCAATATGAAGTTGGAGAAGATGCTTCACCCATTGAATTCGTTACTGGTCGAGTAAAACCAATTACGAGTATTATTGATAAGGCGAATAAAAGGGGTATACCGTTTGATAGACTACGTGAAGAGATGTACGACATTGCTGGTCTTAGAATGATGTGTCAATTTGTGGACGATATCGATGTGGTTGTTAATATGCTGAGACAACGACAAGATTTCAAAGTGATTGAGGAACGTGACTACATCAATAACACAAAACAAAGTGGTTATCGTTCATATCATGTGATTATTGAATATCCAATTGAAACATTAAACGGTCAGAAAGCCATTTTAGCGGAAATACAAATACGAACATTAGCAATGAATTTCTGGGCTACAATTGAACATACATTAAGATATAAATATGACGGGGATTATCCAGCGGAAATTCAGCATCGTCTTGAGCGTGCAGCTGAAGCGGCATATCTTCTAGATGAAGAGATGTCTGAGATTAAAGATGAAATTCAAGAAGCACAGAAATATTATTCTCAAAAACGTGCAAAAAAACATGACTAATGAGGTGTGGGGATGCGTTATACTATCTTGTCTAAAGGTGATTCAAAATCCAATGCATTAAAGCATAAAATGATAAATCATATGAAAGATTTCCACATGGTAGAAGATGCCGTTAATCCAGAAATTGTTATTTCGGTAGGTGGAGATGGAACTTTATTACAAGCCTTTCATCAATACAGCCACATGCTTTCTCAAGTGGCATTTGTAGGTGTACATACAGGACATTTAGGTTTTTATGCTGATTGGTTACCTCATGAAGTTGAGAAATTAATTATTGAAATTAATAACTCTGAATTTCAAGTCATTGAATATCCATTATTAGAAATTATTGTCAGATACAATGATAATGGTTATGAAACACGTTATTTAGCTTTAAATGAAGCAACAATGAAAACGGAAAATGGTTCAACACTTGTAGTTGATGTGGGCATTCGTGGTAAGCAATTTGAACGTTTTAGAGGTGACGGTTTATGTATATCAACCCCTTCAGGTTCAACTGCTTATAATAAGGCATTAGGTGGAGCACTAATACATCCCTCACTTGAAGCTATGCAGATTGCAGAAATAGCCTCTATCAATAATAGAGTATTTAGAACAGTGGGTTCACCACTTGTTTTGCCAAAGCATCATACATGTTTAATCACACCTGTTAATCACGATACCATTTTAACAACAATTGATCATGTTAGTTTAAAACATAAAAATGTCAATGGTATTCAGTTTAGAGTGGCTAATGAGAAAGTGCGTTTTGCTAGATTTAGACCTTTCCCATTTTGGAAAAGAGTACATGATTCATTCATTGAAAGTGAAGATGGACGATGAAATTTGAATATGTGATACAGCATAATGAAATGCTTAAGTCTTTTTTGCAGCGTCACCAATATTCTAAAAAGACAATTAGCGCCATTAAACATAATGGCGCTTTAATTATTAATAACAGTCATGTAACTGTCAGGAAAATGATGATGGCAGGAGATAAGTTAACTATTATGTTACCTGATGAAACACCTAGCTCATATTTGATTCCATCACGTAATCCAATTGAAATATTGTATGAAGATGATTATTTAATCATCGTGTCAAAACCAAACTATTTAAATAGCACTCCGTCAAGAGAACATCCGCACGATAGTTTGATAGAACGTGTACTTTATTATTTAAATGTTGGTCAGTTAATCGATACATCGATCGTACCGCATATTGTTACACGTTTAGATCGTAACACTAAAGGCATTGTAATATTTGCTAAGCATGGGCATATCCATCATTTAATGACGACGAGTGCAATAGATAAAAGGTATATGTGTGTATGTTATGGTCAAATGCAATTGAGTGGTGTTATAGAAGAACCGATTGCTAGAGATAGCCAGAGTATTATTACTAGGAAAGTTGATGCTTCAGGAAAATACGCAAAGACTTCATATGAAACAGTAATGACCAAACCTGAAGCGAGTTTATGTGAAATTAAATTACATACTGGAAGGACGCATCAAATACGCGTTCATTTTAATTATGTAGGACATCCTCTTGTTGGTGATGATTTATATGAAGGAAGTCATCCTGAAATTTATACGCAATCTTTACAATGCTATAAAGTGACATTCATACATCCAATTTATAATAGAGAAATTGAGATAGAAATAGATTATAAATGGCTACAAAACATTTTTGCAGAATTATAATAAGATTTGGAGGTGTTGACGTTGTCATTAGAAACAGAAAATAATGACTATAATACTGACGAAGTGTATAACCAAAATTTGTTAGATGATCTATTAAAACAAGACGATATAGATCGTTTTAGAGAAGAATTTCTAGCAATGCACGAGTATGAACAAAGTGAATATTTTGAAGACACTACAAATGAAAATAGACAAAAGATATTTGAATTTTTATCACCTCAAGAAGTAGGGGAATTCTTTGAACAATTAGAAATAGATGATGAAGCATATGAAGACCTTTTTGATACGATGAATGCACATTATGCTAGTAAAGTTTTAGAAGAGATGTCTTCTGATAACGCTGTAGATATATTAAATGAACTTTCGAAACCAAAAGTAGCTAGTTTGCTAACGTTAATGAACCGTGACGATGCTAATGAAATTAAGCATCTATTACATTATGAAGAAGATACAGCCGGCGGTATTATGACGACGGAATATATCTCATTAGATGTCAATACTCCGGTTAAAGAAGCATTAATGTTAGTAAAAGAACAAGCACCAGATGCCGAAACGATTTATGTTATTTTTGCCGTAAACACGGACGGACAATTAGTTGGTGTATTATCTTTAAGAGATTTAATCGTGGCAGAAAATGATGCTTACATCGAAGATATCATGAGTGAACGTGTCATTAGTGTTAATGTCGCAGATGACCAAGAAGATGTAGCTCAAAAGATGAGAGATTATGACTTTATTGCAATGCCAGTTATTGATTATCAACAGCATTTACTTGGTATTATCACAATCGATGATATCTTAGATGTTATGGATGAAGAGGCTAGTGAAGACTACTCACGTTTAGCTGGGGTATCTGATATCGACTCGACAAACGATTCTGTTGTCAAAACTGCTACAAAACGATTACCGTGGCTTATTATACTTACATTTTTAGGCATGATTACCGCTACTATTTTGGGTAGTTTTGAAGCAACATTATCACAAGTTGCATTATTAGCTGCATTTATACCTATTATTAGTGGTATGTCCGGAAATTCTGGTACACAATCACTTGCGGTGTCTGTACGTAATATCTCTACTGGGGAAATTGATGAACAAAGTAAATTTAAGGTTGCATTGAGAGAAGCGGGAAGTGGCTTGCTTTCAGGATTAGTTTGTGCCATTGTTTTATTTATTATCATCGTTGTTATATATAGACAACCATTTTTAGCACTAATAGTTGGAGGCAGTCTTACTATTGCAATGACGGTTGGTACGTTAGTTGGTTCTATGATTCCATTATTTATGAATAAACTGAATATTGATCCAGCCGTAGCTAGCGGACCATTTATTACAACAATTAATGATATTGTAAGTATGTTAATTTACTTTAGTTTAGCAACAACATTCATGTCATATTTAACATAGGGGGACAAAATGGAGTTCTTTTCACTAGTCATTGTAGTTCTTGCAGCGTTTTTTACACCAATTATTATAAATAGGCTGAACATCAATTTTTTACCAGTGGTTGTAGCCGAAATCATCATGGGTATTATTATTGGACAGTCTTTCTTAAATCTAGTACATAAAGATAGTATGCTCAACATATTATCAACGTTGGGTTTTATCTTTTTAATGTTTTTAAGTGGATTAGAGATTGACTTTAGCACTTTTAAAAAAGATAAGAGAAATCGACAAGGTACGAACAAACATGAAAAAGATGTACCAAGCCATCTTAATTTAGCGCTAACCGTATTCGCATTTATTATGATTATATCAGTAATATTAGCTTACGCGTTCAAATGGTTAGGACTCGTAGATGATGTTTTATTGATGATAATTATCATATCAACGATATCACTAGGTGTCGTAGTGCCTACTTTAAAAGAAATGAATATAATGCGTACAACTATCGGTCAATTTATATTATTAGTAGCCGTATTGGCTGACTTAGTAACGATGGTACTGTTAACTATTTACGGTGGTATCAATGGTAGTGGTAATGGTTCAGTTTGGCTTTCAGCAATTTTACTTGTATTTACTGCTATTTTCTATATATTAGGCGTTGTATTTAAGCGTATGAAATTTTTACATCGCTTAATTGGTGGTACTACACAAATAGGTATAAGAGCAATCTTTGCATTAATTATTCTTTTAGTTGCACTTGCAGAGGGTGTAGGCGCTGAATATATACTAGGCGCATTCTTAGCTGGTGTGGTTGTTTCCTTGCTGAAACCAGATGAAGAATTAGTGCATACACTCGATTCATTTGGATACGGGTTCTTTATACCAATCTTCTTTATCATGGTTGGTGTTGATTTAAATATTCCGTCATTAATTAAAGAACCATCGTTATTATTAATTATTCCGGTGCTCATTTTAGCTTTTATTATTTCAAAATTAATTCCAGTTTTCTTTATTAGACGTTGGTTTGATAATAAGACAACGATAGCATCAGCATTTTTACTTACTTCAACATTATCATTAGTTATAGCATCTGCTAAAATTGCAGAGCAATTGAATACAATATCATCTGAAATGTCAGGCATATTGATTTTAAGTGCAATCATCACGTGTGTGTTTGTACCGATTATTTTCAAGAAAATGTTCCCAATTCCAGATGAGGCTAATCGTAAAATTGATATTGCATTAATCGGCAAGAATCAATTGACGATTCCAATTGTGCAGAACTTATCACCACACTTATATAATGTGACATTATATTATCGCAAAGATTTAGGAGATAAGCGTAATTTATCTGACCATATAACTGTTGTAGAAATAGCGAATTATGAAGAACAACTCCTAGAAAGATTAGGGTTATTCAATCAAGACATCGTAGTTTGTTCTGCTAATGATGATAGTCTTAACCGTGATGTGGCAAAATTAGCCAAAGCACATGATGTTAAACGCGTAATTTGTCGACTTGAAAATAGTAACGAAGATGAAGAAATGAAAGGTGAAGGTATTGAAGTATTCAGTAATTTCATTAGTAATAAAATCTTCCTACAAGGCTTAATTGAAACACCAAATATGTTAAACATTTTAAGCAATGTTGAAACATCATTGTATGAAATTGAAATGTTAAATCATCAATATGAAAATATTCAACTACGTAATTTCCCATTTGGCGGAGATATTATCTTCGTTCGAATTATTCGTAATAATGAATCAATCGTGCCTCATGGTGATACACAACTTAGATACAAAGATAGACTTATCGTGACTGGTTCAAAAGAATACGTAGATGAGTTAAAATCAGATCTAGAGTTTTATTATTAATATAGAAAAATCAATATTAGACGTCTGGGAGTGGGACAGAAATAATATTTTCTCAAAATTTATTTCGTTGTACTACCCCGGCAAGGATGACTAGGTTTGAAAAAAGCTTGATTCAAGCGCATTTTCAAATCAGTCAGCTACTGACAAAATGATAAAATAGGCTGAGACATTTTATTTTGTCCCAGCCTATTTCCTATATGACCAGGTAATAATATTGCTTTGTAATTATGAAGCAAAAATGGTAAAATAATAACGTTAGATTAGTCTACATTGTTTGTACAGTGAGATTAAGATATAAAAAACGATGATTAAGGAGTTATTTCGAATGATTAATCTTGAAAATAAAACCTTCGTAATTATGGGTATTGCTAATAAACGTAGTATCGGATTTGGCGTTGCAAAGGTATTAGATCAATTAGGGGCTAAACTTGTTTTCACTTATCGTAAAGACCGTAGCCGCAAAGAATTAGAAAAATTATTAGAACAATTAAACCAAGAAGAGCCAAAATTATATCAAATCGATGTTCAAAAAGATGAAGATGTAGTAAATGGTTTCGCTAAAATTGGCGAAGAAGTAGGCAATATTGATGGCGTATATCACTCTATCGCATTTGCAAACATTGAAGACTTACGTGGACGTTTCTCTGAAACATCACGTGAAGGTTTCTTACTTGCGCAAGATATCAGTTCATATTCATTAACAATTGTTGCGCACGAAGCGAAGAAAATAATGCCAAACGGTGGTAGTATTGTTGCAACAACATACCTTGGTGGTGAATTTGCCGTTCAAAACTATAATGTGATGGGTGTAGCTAAAGCAAGTTTAGAAGCTAATGTTAAATATTTAGCTTATGATTTAGGCCCGGACAACATTCGAGTAAATGCTATTTCTGCTGGTCCAATTCGTACGTTAAGTGGTAAAGGTGTTGGTGGTTTCAACACAATCCTTAAAGAAATTGAAGAACGTGCACCATTAAGACGAAATGTGGATCAAGAAGAAGTAGGTAAAACAGCTGCTTACTTATTGAGTGATTTCTCAAGTGGCGTAACTGGTGAGAATATCCATGTAGATAGTGGTTTCCACGCAATAAAATAATAAATTAAATCAATTACTTGGTGTGTACAGCACCAAGTTTTTTTTATGTTTACAAAAAGAAGTGAACTTGAATGCATTGTAAATTCAAGTTCACTACTGAAACGTTTTTTAAATTTATATCAATCTAGTCTTTAACGTCGCTATTAGCTTTATCAATAATGCGTTGACGATATTTAAAGACATTGCTCGCAATAGTCTTAAGTACTGCATAGAGTGGTACGGCAATTAAAATAAGTGTGAAACCACCTAAATCTCCTGCGGCTAAAATAACAACAATTATTGTAAGTGGGTGAATACTTAAAGATTTACCCATAACATTTGGTGTAATCACATTACCTTCAAGTTGTTGAGCGATTAATGTAACAACACAAACCCAAATAAAAGTAGTAGGACTATCTATGATACCGAGCACAGCTGCAGGTGCAAATGATAACCATGGTCCTAAGAAAGGTATTAAGTTAGCTACACCAGCAAATAGTACTAATAAAGGTGTATATGGTAAACCAATAATGGTATAACCAATATATAAAATGACCCCTAAAATAACACTTACAGTCACTTGTCCTTGAATGTATGATTTTAATGTGAAGTCTAAATCTTTCATTAAGTCGACTACAAATACTTTACGTTCTCCCTTGAAAAATTTAGCAAGAGCAGGAATGAATTTTTCATGATCTTTTAACATGTAAATTAAGAAGAACGGTACCATGATAAGTAAGAAGACAGTTGAAATAAATGACGTTAAGTATGTAAATGAATTAGCCAAAATTCCAGTCATACTATCACCAATTGATTTTACAGCAGAATTAATTCTATCTGTTACATCACTTGGAAGTTTATCCATTTGCGTAAGTGAGAAGTTAACAATATGTTCAGCTTCTTTTTGCAGTGATGGTGTTGCTTTGATTAAACTATTCACGTTAGAGATAATAATTGGTGCTATAAATGCGACTACGATAGCAATAATAGCAATTAAACCAATAAAAATTGTAGTGATACTTGCCCAACGTGGGAAACCCCACTTTTCAAGAATACTTTGGAAAGGTAAGCAGATATAGAATAAAAATCCGCTAATCATAAATGGAAGAAATACAGAACCGATAATGGTTACAATAGGTGCAAAAACACTTTGTACTTCCATAAACAATTTAATTAGCACGAACAAGATAACTAGGGCAATTCCTGTTCGGAACCAAACTTTGTTAAGCATAAGCTTACGTCCTCCTATTTTCATTTGTTCATTATTTAATTAGTATATATCAATTAAGACGCGTTAAAAAGGGAAATTTTAACTTCTAGAGAGGTACACTGAGATTAATGAAGTTCATATTTAATATTGAAATTAATAAATATAGAGCTACATTTTGAAAAAGTGTTATAACTCTGTATAAATTACCAAATTTCGTGAGTATGAAACATTAGATTTTTATCAGAGATTTAAAAGTCATCATTATCTTGATACAATAAGTATATTCTATTTAGGGGGCGTCAATATCATGTCGAATTTCAAACCAGGCAAAATTAATAAACATATATTACATAGTAATATCTTAGAAAGAGATGTTACATTATCAGTATATTTGCCTGAAGATTACTCTGAATTATTTAAGTATCAAGTCATTATATGTTTTGACGGGCTAGATTTTTTAAGATTTGGAAGACTTCAACGTGAATATGAACGGTTGAGAAGAGAAGATGAAATTCAACGAGCCATTATAATTGGATTTCATTATGAAGATGTTGATAAACGTAGAGAAGAATTCCATCCGCAGGGTACTAGAAGTCATAAAACAGTACAAGTTGTTGGTAAAGAGTTGCTACCATTTATTGATAAGACGTTTCCAACTTATAAAGTAGGTAATGCCAGAATTTTAATGGGAGATAGTCTTGCTGGTAGTATAGCACTTTTAACCGCCTTGACTTACCCAACTATTTTCAGTCAAGTAGCAATGCTTAGCCCGCATTCAGATGAAACTGTAATAGATAAATTTAATAAGTGTATACAATATAGTGAATTGTCTATTTGGCACGCTATTGGTTTAGAAGAAGAAGATTTTGCTTTGCCAACAACTGGAGAACGTGCAAACTTTTTAACACCAAATAGAGATTTAGCAACAGTAATTAAAGACAAAGGGCTCACATATCATTATTTAGAATTTGAGGGTGGACATAACTGGAAATCTTGGAAACCTCTATTATCAGACATACTTAAATATTATTTAAGCGATGAGCTAATTACACAAGAGTCAAATGAGGTTTAATTACTTGTATTTTTAATAGGATAATCAATGCTAAGATGTAATTGAGATTATTTAATGTACAATACTACGAAATAAATTGTTTAGATATTGTAAACCTTTTCAAAAAATTCTGCTAACTAATAACGTAATATATAGAATTTTGCTATAATAGTAATATGTTAAACAAAGGAGGAATTTCAATGAATATAGGATTAGCATTAATTCCGTCAAAATCATTTCAAGATGAAGTGAACGGTTATCGTAAACGTTATGATACTGAGTATGCACGTATCATGCCTCATATTACGATCAAATCACACTTTGAAATCAATGATGATGAATTAGATTCAGTAAAAGAAGAAGTTAAAAAAAGATTAGAAGGTTTCGGACCTGTAGATGTTCATGCTACAAAAGCTTCAAGTTTTAAACCAACTAACAATGTAATTTATTTTAAAGTTGCTAAAACTGATGAATTAGAACAACTTTTCAATTTATTTAATACTGAAGATTTTCATGGTGAAGCTGAGCATCCATTCGTGCCACACTTTACGATTGCTCAAGGTTTAACAAGCCAAGAATTCGAGGATATATTTGGTCAAGTAGAATTAGTAGGGGTAGACCTTAAAGAAAAAATTGAAGAACTTTCATTATTACGCTATGACGAAGAAGAGGATAAATGGAAAGTGATTGATACTTTTAAGTTAGCGTAAAATTAAATAATATGTAAAATAAAAATCTAGCTAATGTACAGTGTATGATGTACATTAACTAGATTTTTAGTGTTTTATCTACTTTTTATTAGAAACGATTTGCTTTGCCTCGATACTTTACAAAATAAACACCGTAGAATATCGCTAATACTAAAAAGATTGCTGCAGAAAAATAAAATGTATTATTTAAACCATTAGAAAATTGAGCGATTAAGCCTCCAAATAAAGGACCTATCATAGAACCAAATCCTTGAACACTATTAAATACGCCCCAAGTTTCTTCTTGTTCAGCGGGATCAATTTGTCCTGCCATAAATGTATTCCATGCAGGCAATAATATACCATACATTAAACCTATAAATATTGCTACAATCCAAACGATAAGGATATTTGTTACTAAAGATAAACCGAAGATAAACGCTGTGAATAGTATAAAACCTGTAAAAATAACTGCATACATAAAGCTCTTACTATTTTTATCAATAATCTTAGATAAAAATAACATTGAAAAAGCACAACCGGCACCACCTATAGCGATGGCAATGGTGTACTCAATAGTACTTACGCCTACTACCTTTGTAGCATATGTAGGTAGTATAGGTAGCAATGCTGAAATAGAAGCACCTTGTAATAAAATACCAGGGAATAACACTAAGTGACGTTTCATAACATCAACGATTTGTCCTAATTGTTCACTAACCGGTTTAGTATTATAATTTGTTAATTTAATATCAACAAAATAATACAATACCCATGCAATGACTACAACAAGTGACATCATAAATGCAAATCGAGTAGGATGTAATTTAACTAGAACATTCATAAATGCCCATCCTACGAGTAACCCTAATAACCAAGCAAAGTAAACATAGCCCATTTGTTTACCACGTTGTGCTTCTTCTACACTAGATAACATGATAACCCATATAGGACTAACAGCAATCCCCAACATGATAGCACTCAAAATGATAACTATTGGATTAGTTGGGAACCAAATGACTAAGAATAAACTAATAAAAGCTAATAAAAAACCTAAGGTTAATACTAGCTTAGTACCAAATTTTTTCAAAAGAAATCCGATGACAAAATTCGTTGCCGCATCGGATATAAAGTGAATTGATAATGCCGCTGAAGTCACTGCAACAGCAATAGAGGTAACGGTTGGTAAATAATTAACGTAACTTAATACATACATTCCCCGTGCAAACTCCATTAAGAACAAAATAACGAGCATTATCTTGAAGTTTTTACTAATTCCTTTATTACTTAACGAAGAATCTGGCATATAAAGGAACCTTTCCATATATTTCTTGTTGTTGTGATGAACTGTCCAAGATATTTAATAAATCGGTACATAGTCTATAAGTTGAATGGTTAACCTTTTCTTCAGTCATTTTATTAGTCATAGCTTGTAAGCGGTACTCGTGATTTGTTAAATCAGAAACAATATCTATAGCTTCTTCAGGTGTATTCGCGATTTTGCCATATGATTTATCTTGGAAATATAATGCATTTTCAAGTTCTTGACCTGGAGCCGGATTCAAGAAGATCATTGGTAAACTACGTGTTAAACCTTCGGAAATCGTTATGCCACCTGGTTTTGTAATCATAAGTTGACTTGATGCCATCCATTCATTCATATGTTTTGTATATCCTAGAATAAGGACATTGTCATATGATTTAAATTGCATTTCTAAAGTACGTTTTAGCCCTTTGCTACGACCACAAACCATTATGATTTGTGATTGTGGACTTTTCTGAAGGATGTTATCAATCATATAGTCAAATCCTTTTGATACACCAAATGCCCCGGCAGACATCAGAATAGTTGGTTTATCAGGATTTAAATTATGTTTCTTCAACCAAGCCACTTTATCGATGTCAGATTCAAATTTATCGGAAATAGGTATTCCAGTCACTTTTATATCAGAAGCAGGGATACCAGCATTGACGAAATCACGTTTAGTATCGTCAGTAGCTACATAATATCTATGAGAGTTAGGCGTTATCCAGTTTTTTTGTAGACGGTAATCTGTCATAACAGTTGCGATTGGAATATTTATGTTAAACTGCTCTGTTAACACTGACATTACTGGAGTAGGGAATGTCAATAAGATTAAGTCTGGTTTTTCTTTAAGTAGTAGATTGATTAATTTATTTAATCCATAATATTTATAAAAACATTTATCTAATTCATCAGGGCGACTATAATAAAAGTTTTTATACATATTTCTAAAATACTTAAAGCTATTGATATACCATTTTTTGCAAATAGAAGTTAAGATTGGGTGTGCTTCCATAAACAAATCATGCTCAATAACTGATAGATGAGACAAGTTCATTTCATTGAGTTGATTAACAACACTTTGTGTCACTTGTAAATGTCCATTTCCAAATGAGCCGGTAATAATCAATATCTTTTTATTTTGAGTAACCATTAATAGTCACCCTCCATTAATTTAAATTTAAAACACGCAATAACGCATTCTGATTTAACTATAGTAGCAATAAACATACTTACATAGTTATCATAATATATATACCCTCTACTGAAAGTATAAAATTCATTTATAGTGCATTATAGCATATTAAGGAAGTTAACATCATCTTTATATAACTATCCTAGCATTAATAGATTTAAAAGTATTGAATTAAAATGATATATATAGGAAATTTTAAAATAATTAACTATTAATTAATAATTCCTTCAATTATATTAATGAAATCTTTAGTGTGAGGTGTAAAACATATCAAGTTCGTATTAAATCTAATCAATATTTTAATGATTATAAATTTATCAACAACTTCAAAACGTGTATAATAAAATTATTGTAAAAAAAGGAGCGATACATTTTGAATGCGAATGAGTTGTTCGAAAAAATACGAGTTAAACAAGTAATAGGTACTTTAGATATAAATGTTACTGATATCACTACAGATTCACGTACCGCTAGTGAAGGGAGTATATTCGTCGCATCAAAAGGCTATACAGTTGATAGCCATAAATTTTGTCAAAATGTTGTTGATCAAGGTGCAAAAGTCATTGTGGTTAACCATCAACAAGACATTAACGGTGACGTGACGCAGGTTATCGTACCAGATACATTAAGAGTTGCTAGCCTGTTAGCACATACTTTATATGATTTTCCTAGCCATCAATTAACTACAATAGGTGTGACAGGCACTAATGGCAAAACTTCAATTGCTACTATGATTCATCTTATTTATAGAGGTTTAGGTAAAGGAAGCGCATATTTAGGAACAAATGGTTTCCAAATAAATGAACATAAAACTAGAGGTGCCAATACAACTCCAGAAACAGTGTCTTTAACTAAAAAGATTAAGCAAGCGGTTGATGAAAATGCGGAAGCTATGACTATGGAAGTATCTAGTCACGGTTTATCACTAGGGCGATTAAGAGGTGTAGAATTTGATGTTGCGATATTCTCAAATTTAACACAAGACCATTTAGATTTTCATGGCACAATGGAAGCCTATGGACATGCTAAATCATTGTTATTTAGTCAACTGGGAGAAGATTTATCGAAAGAGAAATATGCTGTTTTAAATAATGATGATGATTTCTCCAAATATTTAGCATCAGTTACACCATATGAAATATTTACATATGGAATAGACCATGACGCTCAATTTATGGCTAAAAATATTCAAGAATCTTTACAAGGTGTTCACTTTGATTTCGATACGCCTATAGGTACTTACAGTGTTAAAACACCATATGTAGGTAAATTTAATATTTCAAATATTATGGCTGCCATGATTGCCGTCTGGAGTAAAGGAACATCTATGGAAGATATCGTCAGAGTAGTTGAGAATTTAGAGCCAGTTGAAGGGCGTTTGGAAGTTCTAGATCCTTCGCTACCAATTGATTTAATTATTGACTATGCACATACTGCTGACGGAATGAATAAACTTATAGATGCAGTAAAACCTTTCGTGAAACAAAAATTAATCTTTTTAATTGGAATGGCTGGAGAACGTGACTTAACTAAAACACCTGAAATGGGCGCAGTAGCTTGTAGAGCAGATTACGTAATATTTACGCCAGATAATCCTGCTAATGATGATCCTAAAATGTTGACTGCTGAACTAGCTAAAGGCGCAACACATAATCATTATGTTGAATTTGATGATAGAGCTGAAGGGATCAAACATGCCATTGATATAGCTGAACCGGGCGATACAGTAGTATTAGCTTCTAAAGGAAGAGAACCTTATCAAATCATGCCTGGACATATTAAAGTGCCACATAGAGATGATTTAATTGGACTTGAAGCGGCATACAAAAAATTTGGCGGTGGCCCAAGTGAACATTAAACAATTATCTATAAATGACGAAATTGTTAATGTTTACTTATATATAAGTGAAGATAAAAATCAAATCATGTTGGCTATTCCAGATATATTTTGGTCAATAGAACTTGATTTGAATATGGACAGTAATGATGTTAAAGAAGAATTGGTAATGCAATTATTTGCTTTTATCGAGGAAAATGAAGCAATCAAAATTGCTTCGAATTTAACAAACTGGATTGTGAATGATTTTAAAGGAGATCAATAGATGAGTTTAAAAGAAGAAGTTGAATCAAGAAAGACGTTTGCCATAATATCTCACCCGGATGCTGGTAAAACGACACTGACTGAGAAGTTGTTATATTTTAGTGGTGCAATTAGAGAAGCGGGTACAGTTAAAGGTAAAAAAACAGGTAAATTTGCAACTAGTGACTGGATGAAAGTGGAGCAAGAACGTGGTATTTCAGTAACGAGTTCAGTAATGCAATTTGACTATGATGATTACAAAATTAATATATTAGATACACCAGGACACGAAGATTTCTCAGAAGATACTTACCGTACTTTAATGGCAGTGGATAGTGCAGTGATGGTTATTGACTGTGCCAAAGGTATTGAACCTCAAACTTTAAAGCTATTTAAAGTTTGTAGAATGAGAGGAATTCCAATTTTTACATTCATTAATAAATTGGACCGCGTAGGTAAAGAGCCATTTGAATTATTAGATGAGATTGAAGAAACATTAAACATTGATACTTATCCTATGAACTGGCCAATTGGTATGGGTCAAAATTTCTTTGGTATTATCGATCGTGATTCTAAATCTATAGAACCATTTAGAGATGAAGAAAATGTTTTACATTTAAATGATGATTATGAACTACAAGAAGAGCATGCTATTCGTAATGACAGTGCATTTGCTCAAGCTATCGAAGAATTTATGCTTGTAAAAGAAGCAGGTGAAGAGTTTGATAATGATGCGCTATTAAATGGTGAATTAACACCCGTATTCTTTGGTTCTGCATTAGCTAACTTCGGTGTTCAAAACTTCTTGAATGCATATGTTGATCATGCACCGATGCCTAATGCACGTCAGACAAATGAAGAAGTTGAAGTAAGCCCATTTGATGATGAATTTTCTGGATTTATTTTCAAAATTCAAGCTAATATGGACCCTAAACATCGTGATAGAATTGCGTTTATGCGTGTTGTTAGTGGTGCATTCGAACGTGGTATGGATGTAACATTACAACGTACGAGCAAAAAACAAAAAATTACGCGTTCAACATCATTTATGGCTGACGATAAAGAAACTGTTAACCATGCAGTAGCTGGAGACATCATTGGTTTATATGATACAGGTAATTATCAAATTGGAGATACTTTAGTTGGTGGCAAGCAAAAATATAGTTTCCAAGATTTACCTCAATTCACACCGGAAATATTTATGAAAGTTTCAGCTAAAAACGTAATGAAACAAAAACATTTCCATAAAGGAATTGAACAGCTTGTTCAAGAAGGAGCAATCCAATATTATAAAACGCTTCACACTAATCAAATTATTTTAGGTGCCGTTGGTCAATTACAATTTGAAGTGTTTGAACATCGAATGAAAAACGAATATAACGTTGATGTTGTTATGGAACCTGTTGGTAGAAAAATTGCGCGTTGGATTGAAAACGAAGATGATATACAAGATAAAATGAACACGTCTCGTTCTATATTAGTGAAAGATAGATATGATAATTTCGTCTTCTTATTCGAAAATGAATTTGCAACACGCTGGTTCGAAGAAAAATTCCCAGAAATTAAATTGTATAGTCTTTTATAAGATTATGATTGAAAATAATGGGTATTTAAAAATATCTCTTTAAATAGACAATTTGTTATACGTTAATTGTTTATTTATATTAAGTATAGTGTATAATACACTTAACAAATGAATACCTATGACAATTTGTCAGAGGGGAGTAACTTGAAGACCATCAACTACTTGATGGTTAGCGCTTTATCGTCATTACGAAGTATTATCTTCCGGTAAAGTGGGCATTTATTTGCTAAGTGAGACCTTTGCTATTATTTAGCATAGGTCTCTTTATTTGTATTAAAACAAAAAGGAGCTGTCCACTATGGATCCGAGTTTAATTTTACCTTACTTATGGGTAATTCTCGTTCTTGTATTTTTAGAAGGGTTATTAGCAGCTGATAATGCGGTTGTAATGGCTGTTATGGTAAAACATTTACCACCTGAACAACGTAAAAAAGCGTTATTTTATGGTTTGCTAGGTGCATTTGTATTCCGTTTTCTTGCCTTATTCTTAATTAGTGTTATCGCAAATTTCTGGTTTATCCAAGCACTTGGTGCCGCGTATTTAATTTTTATGTCAATAAGAAATCTCTGGCAATTCTTCCACAAAGAACATGAAGATCAGCCTGAAGGTGACGACCATCATTTTGACGAGTCTGGCGTTGAGAAAAAAGTCGGACCTATGCAATTTTGGGGCACTGTTTTAAAAGTTGAATTTGCAGATATAGCTTTTGCAATTGACTCAATGTTAGCAGCGATGGCAATTGCTGTTACATTACCTGAAGTTGGCATTCATTTTGGTGGCATGGACTTAGGTCAATTCTCAGTAATGTTTATTGGCGGAATGATCGGTGTTATTCTAATGCGTTTTGCCGCTACATGGTTTGTTGACTTACTAAATAAATATCCTGGATTAGAAGGAGCTGCCTTCGCAATTGTAGGTTGGGTAGGTATTAAATTAGTTGTTATAGTACTTGCTCATGAAGATATAGGTATTTTACCTGAACATTTCCCTCATAGTACATTATGGCAAGCTATCTTCTGGACAGTTATGATTCTTTTAGTCGTAATCGGTTGGTTAACATCAGTACGTAGCAACAAGAAGAAAGCCAATAAATAGTATTAAATAAGTGATTCGAGCCTTTTAGATTTGATGTATATCATTAAGTTTAAAAGGCTTTATTATTATCATTTGTGCAATTTAGTGATTTGATAAGAAAAATTTAATTTTGAACCTTCAATTCATTGCTAATTGGCGATATTGATATTAAACTTTAGTTAATGAATAATTTAAATAAAGCCACAACCATAAAACATAATTTAACGTTAGCATGATAGATTGTGAGTTAGTCGATAGGAGTGGACACCTTTGGATAATGATAAAAAACACGTAATACCACGTGAACAGTATCGTCGAAAACGACATGAGTATTTCCATAATGAAGAACGTGAAGAACGATTAGAACGAGAGAGAGAACAACGTGAGAGACTTGCCAAAAAAGAGCAAGAACAAGCAAAAGTTAATGAAGAACGTGTTAAAGATAACATGCGAAAAGCAAGAATTGAGAAATTAACACAAGAAGAAATTCACCAGCAACAACATTTAGCTAAATTACGATCTGATAATGAATCTGATCAAGAATTAAATGATACTAACACGCATCATTTAACACTACCTGAAGAGCAACAACTAAAAAATGAACATAAAGAAAATAATGATAAGGTAACTAAACCTACTGACGAAATGGAAAAACAGGAGAAAGAAGACAATAATTCTGCCTCTTCCAAACACGATGAAATAGAACCTAAATATAGTAGAGTTGAAAAGAATAAAGGCAAACAAAAACAAGATAATATTAATAAAAGTGAAGTTAATCATCTTGATAAAAGTGAACAAACTAAAAAACATAAAGAAACTAAAGAATCATCGGAAGACGTTTTAGAAACAAATAAAAGTCAAAAAATTGAACAAAAGGAACAAAAAGCAAGTTCTAATGAAACTTCTAACAAGGAATTAAATTCCTATACTAAAGATAAAAACAATAAAGTTGAAGATAATCAAGACTTAAAGAAAGCATCTAGTCAAAATTTAGCTCATTCTAATAAGTTAGAAGAAAATGAACACTTAGAAAATGAGCCTAAGAACAATGATACGATGGACAAAGTAAAAGACTTTTTAAAATTGCATTGGCTTAAAATAGTCATAGTAGTTGCAATCATATTAATTGTTATACTAATTAGTGCAATTATCTCAACGATGAACCAAAATAGTAGTATTGAACAAAGTAGTAATAATGATACAAAATACACAACAACAATGAAGAATGCAGAAACTGCTGTTAAATCAGTGGTAACAATTGAGAATGACACACCTAAGAACATAACAACACAAACAATTGATAAAACAAATATAAACTCAAATAATGAAGTTGGTTCAGGTGTCGTCTACAAAGCTGTAGACGATACTTTTTTTATTTTAACCAATACACATATAGTTGGAAGTAATAAAAGAGTAAATATTACATATGATGATGATAAAACAGCTACTGCTACAGTCGTTGGGAGAGATATGTGGTCAGATATTGCAGTGCTTAAAGCAACGATAAAAAATAAAAACATGCAGCCAATTAAAATAGGTCACTCAAAACATTTAAAGCTAGGTGAATCCATCCTAGTTGTTGGTAATCCACTTGGAAATGATTTTAAAAATACAGTGACGAAAGGTATTATTTCCGGATTAAATAGGGCAGTACCTGTCGATTTCGATAAAGATAATAAGAATGATGAATGGGTTAATACATTTCAAATTGATGCTTCAGTTAACCCAGGTAATTCAGGAGGTGCTGTCGTCAATAGAGTTGGAGAATTAGTAGGCTTAGTATCGTTAAAAATAAATATGCCTAATATTGAAGGCATGGGCTTTGCAATTCCAATAGATGCTGCACGAGAAATTGCTGAGGAACTAGAGAAAAAAGGTGAAATTCAATATCCCAATACTGGTATTGGAATTAAAAATGTTTCAGATTTAATGCCTTATGAAAGAAATTTATTAAAAGTGCCCGAAGATGTTCAAAATGGAATCGTAGTAGAAAAGTTAAAAGAAAATGGTTTAGGTAAAAAATCAGGTTTAAAAATTGGTGATGTAGTTGTAGAATTAGATAGTAAATCAATTCAAAATAATTTACAGTATAGACAAATAATTTTTAATCATAGACAAGACTTAAAAACATTGTCGGCTAAAATTTATAGAGAAGGAAAATCTCAAGAGATAAGAATAAAATTGAAATAATGTTGAGGTGACAAATGAGTGTCTATTTTCAGTAAGTTGCTTAAAAAATCTAGCCCTCAACAGGGGATAGTTTTATATTATTTGATAGCCATAGTTGTCGCTTTTTTATTATTAAACCTCCCATTTGTGCATAAACATGGTGTGGATGTTAGCCCAATCGATACGTTATTCGTTGCTGTATCAGGCATTAGTGTTACTGGACTATCTCCCGTTAACATAGTAGATACATATTCAACATTTGGCCAAATTATTATATTAATCATACTTAATATAGGCGGTATTGGTGTCATGGCGATTGGTACAGTACTATGGGTTGTGTTAGGGAAACATATAGGTATCCGCGAACGCCAATTAATTATGTTAGATAATAATAAAGATACAATGAGTGGAACCGTTAAGCTGATATTAGAAATCATCAAAACGATATTAACAATAGAATTTATAGGTGCACTGTTATTAGCATTTTATTTCTATAGAGATAATCCAGATTTGAAAAATGCACTCATGCAAGGTTTATTTGTGTCTGTCTCTGCTACTACTAACGGTGGATTAGATATCACAGGGCAATCATTAATACCTTACGCTAAGGATTATTTTGTTCAAACGATTGTTATGTTTCTAATCGTATTAGGATCAATAGGATTTCCTGTATTACTTGAAATCAGAGCATATGTAAGGAATAGGGTCAGCCATTTTAGATTTTCACTATTTACCAAAATAACTACATGCACATATCTATTTTTATTTGTTTTTGGTGTTTTAGCCATATTAGCATTAGAACATCACCATGCTTTTAAAGGATTAAGTTGGCATCAATCCTTATTTTATTCATTATTTCAATCTGCAACAACACGTAGTGCTGGATTACAAACCATTGATGTAACAAACTTTAGTGATGCAACGAATGTAATAATGAGTATCCTCATGTTTATTGGTTCATCTCCAAGTTCAGTTGGTGGTGGTATACGTACAACTACATTTGCGATACTAATTCTCTTTGTAATTAACTTTAATAATAATGCTGAAAAAACAGCTATAAAAGTGTTCAATCGAGAAATACATGTAGTTGATATTCAACGTTCATTCGCCGTATTTACTATGGCATCAATTCTAACATTTGTAAGTATGATTGTTATTCTCGCTACTGAAAAAACAAATCTAACATTTTTACAAGTATTCTTTGAAGTCATGTCAGCCTTTGGAACATGTGGTCTATCTTTAGGTGTTACAGACGATATTAGTGGACTTACTAAAGTAATACTAATGATATTAATGTTTATAGGTCGTGTTGGTTTAATTTCATTTATTATTATGATAGCTGGACGTAAGGAACCGGATAAATACCATTATCCTAAAGAACGTGTTCAAATTGGTTAAATATATTAGCATTCTCAGAAATTATTAATTCTGAGAATGCTTTTTTGATTAGAAATAAATAGCACCAACAGATTAATAAATGTTAAACTAGCTTTAAATAAGGGGTGTGTAAATTGGAGAAAAATGAACATATAAATATAGATATCTTGGCAACATCAGATATGCATAGTCATTTTATGAATGGAGATTTTGGATCAAATATATATCGTGCTGGTACCTATGTTAAAAATATTAGAGAAAACAATGATAAAGTCATTTTATTAGATAGTGGGGGAAGTGTAGCTGGCTCATTGGCTGCGCATTATTATGCTATTGTCGCACCCTATAAACGTCATCCTATGATTAAATTAATGAATGCTATGCAGTATGATGCTAGTGGTATAAGTCCGGATGATTTTAAATTTGGATTATCATTTTTGACTAAAGCAGTATCACTATCAAGGTTTCAATGGTTATCTGCGAATATAGAATTTGCATTAACAAAGGAACCATACTTCTCAACACCTTATATAATTAAAGAATACGATAATGTTCGAATCGCAATTGTAGGTTTAACTGCAGATGGATTAATGAAAAACGAATTCGCTGAAATGGAGAAAGAGGTTAGTATTGAAAAAGCACTATTATCTGCTAAACGCTGGATTAGATATATACATGAAAGTGAACATCCTGACTTCTTAATTGTAATCTATCATGGAGGACTATATAAAATAAATCAAACAAATACAAGACATAGAAAAGGTTCTCATGAAGCGGAAAAAATAATGAAGGAAATAGGTGTGATCGATTTAATGATAACAGCGCACCAGCATCAAACGATTATAGGTAATGATTTTGAAACAGTATATGTTCAAGCAGGACAAGATGCTCAAGAGTTAGTACATGTCAAAATTAAATTTAAAAAACGTACGAACTCGTTCGAAAAAGAAGATATTGAATCTACAGTAATTAATTTAAGTGAGTTTCCAGAAGATCAGGAATTACTTGAGACAACTTATTATGATCGTAAAGCCTTAGAACATTGGTCAAAGGATATTGTTTCAGAGAATAAAGTCGATTTACAGGTTAATGGCTTGGAAGACTTACTAAGTAGTCCACATCCATTTATACAATTATTACATGATAGTCTACATTTAGCCTATGTGAATAATATTACTTGTATTAACGTGCCTAAAAATGGCGAAAAGGGATTAAAAGGTATAGTGACTAATGAGGATGTCTATAATGCTTATCCACACCCTGATAAAGCAATAGATATAACACTTAGAGGCCATCAAATTAAAAAAATGCTTGAATATACTTATTCTTATATTCAATTTGAGCAAAATCAATTAAGTATGACTATTATTGATGAAACATTATGTACATTGTGGCAAGGATTTGATTATGAGGTAGATATGTCAGCGCCTCGTTTTGATAGAGTGAATATAAAAAATATTGAGTTAGATGAAAAGTATAGAGTTACAATGACAGATTATTGTTATAGAAATTATCGTCAATACTTGGAAGATGAATCAATACTTCATTCCACATATGATCGACCGATGAGTTCACTTATCGCTGAAAAGCTAAATCAACCTGATTATTATTTAAAGTTGGACTCTAATTTTTCAGTAGCGTATTAAAAATAGTACTCATATAAGTAAACGTATTTAAATTGTAAATTACTTCAAAAAAACTTTTCTTAGTTTTAACTAAGAAAAGTTTTTTATCCATGAAATATTAATAATAGTATAATTGCCACAATTTGTCCTAAAGAGGTAGTTACGATGCGACGTGTATATTGATAACTCAATGATAATACTAATTGAGCTACAAAAATAAATGCCACTATCCACCATTTATCTAAATAAATAAATAAAGAACTAGAACATAATGCAGTAATCAAGATGATTAACCAAGTAGGCAATTTAAATTGAGTTAGTTCTTTTTGCAAAACAGTTCTCATGTATAACTCATGACAAGGAATTACAAAAATTAACGTCACTAACATTTGCCATTTGAAATAAACACCTGTTCTTGATAATTCTTTAATAAGTTCTGCATATGTTATTTGTGGTGAAAGTAATGAAAAAATTAATTGTATTATAACCAAGACGATACCTGTAGCGATACCAACTCCGATAGAAGTTAAAAGTCGTTTGGATTCTATATCTCTTTGGTAAAATACATAACTAATACCTGCAATTAACATAATACCAGTGTATAGATACCAGTACTCTTGATGCTCTCCCCACATAACAAATAAAATCAAATGGAATACAATGAAACTTGCTATAAACCAAATTAAAGCTTTTGATATATTTTTCATTTTAATGTATACCTTCTTATTCAACGATAGTATATCGTTTATGATTAATAACTGTTTTTTCTGGTAAGTCTAATTCATTGAAGTTATCCATAATTGTTAAGTCTACAATAACTGAATTGTCATTAATTTTCTCAACACGGCCTCTTAAACCGTCATAAAATTCTACGATATTTCCTACTTCTGCAACAGTCATACGGAGTCCTCCTAAATTCATAACTAGGCTATATTGTACTAAAAATTTGCATAATAATAAACAAATATATGCTAAAAATGGCAAATAATATTTTAATTATGAAAATAATGTCAAATTTGAGTGAATAATTGGCAAAATAACTAAATATAAGGCATAACTAAACTAAGGGCATATACGAGAGAGTCAAAGGAGAGATATAGATGAAATTTGTAAGCAATAATAATATTACTGATCCTACAATTAACCTTGCCATGGAAGAGTACGTGTTAAAACATTTACCTTCGGATGACAGTTACTTTCTATTTTATGTAAATGGACCGTCTATCATTGTCGGAAAAAATCAAAATACTATAGAAGAGGTTAATAAACAATATGTAGGTGAAAATAACATACATGTTGTACGCCGTATTTCAGGTGGTGGCGCTGTATACCATGACCAAGGTAATCTAAATTTTAGTTTTATTACAGATGATGATGGTAATAGCTTCCATAATTTCAAAAAGTTTACAGAGCCAATTGTACAAGCACTTCAATCAATGGGTGTAGATGCTGAAATGACTGGTCGTAATGATATTCAAGTAGGGCAAGCTAAAATTTCAGGGAATGCCATGGTTAAAGTTAAAGATAGAATGTTTAGTCACGGTACATTAATGTTAAATAGTGACTTAGGAGAAGTACAAAATGCATTGAAAGTTAATCCTAAAAAAATTCAATCTAAAGGTGTTAAGTCAGTGCGTAAGCGTGTAGCAAATATCGACGAATTTTTAGATGAATCGATTTCCATTGATGACTTTAAACAAATCATTTTGAAAACAATCTTTGGTGAACATGAAGTCGAAGAATATAAGTTAACAGATGAAGACTGGAAGAATATTGAAGCATTAAGCAATGAGAAATACCGTACATGGGATTGGAACTACGGGCGAAATCCTAAATATAATTTTGAACGCGATGAAAAATTTGAAAAAGGCTTTGTACAAATTAAATTCGATGTTAAAAAAGGCAAAATTGAACATGCTAGAATCTTTGGAGACTTCTTTGGTGAAGGAGATGTCACTGAATTAGAGAATGCTTTAATAGGGGCGTTACATGATTATACGCATATTAAAGAAGCTATGGAAGACTTTGACTTTTATCATTATTTCGGTGATATTGAGAAAGAGGCTATCTTAAAATTAATGTCTTATTAATATAACTAAGCGGCTATTGAGGAGTTAATTCTATAGCCGCTATATTTTTATTTATCTAAATGGTCAATAGCATATTGCGCTTCTTTTTGTGTGAATTTTTCACCGTAGCTAGAAGTGAGTTGATTATAAATTGTTTCTTTATCAATGATTCATTTTTGCAAAATTTCTAATACAAGATTAAAAAATCAACATTAATTGAGCAACCATTGTAGTGTATTTCAGTTGATAGGTCGAACTTCATCTAATATTTCATTTTGACGTTTTTCCATAGAATTATATTCGGCTTTGCTAACTCTATCTTCATACATTTTATCTGAAAGATTGAAATATTCATCTTGTAACTTTTGTTTTCTAGTTTCATTTTGCTTGTTCCATTCTACTTGATCCTTAATCCACTGTTCATGTGCTTTTTGTTCAGCAGGAGTTCTATATACGCCATTGTGGTCATAGTCGTATCTTTGTTGAGTTTGTTGATTATTAGCATTAGTTTGTTGTTTTTGTTGAGAACTTTGTTCTTGAGATGTAGATTGTAGGTTATTTTGTTGTGGCACTTGTGTGATATCTTGTTGTAATTGTGCTTGTTCTTGGCTAGCTTGATTTTCTTTACTAGAAGAATTTTTCTTATATTCTTTCTTTTTCTCTTTTGATTTATCTTTCTTCTTTTTATTATCGTGTAATTTTTTATCTGATTTATTTATAGAACTTTTATTTGAGTTTTCGCTTGATGAATCTTTATTACTACATGCACCTAGAATTAAGAAACTAGTAAATAATAAGACTAAAAATTTTTTCATTATATATCTCCTTTAATAATTAAGACATAACAATTTATGAATTTAACAATTGCTGTTTTTTCTTATCAAATTATTCCTGTGTAATAGCATCCATATCTAATAACTCTTTTAATTTTTTAATTTTTTCAAGAGGTTGTAAGTCATTATCTGAATGAGTTGCTTGATCAATAAGACCTAGAGAATTATTACTTCCTTCAACATTCTTGTTTACAAATTCTATAAATTTGTCTAAATCTTTATCATTAACCCACTTCATAGAAACCTTATTACCACTTGAATAAAAAGAAATAGTATTCCACATTAAGATTTTGCTTAATTCAAAAGTACTAATTTTACCATAATGAAAAATTTCAGAATCGTATCCACTCAATCGTTTTGCGCAAAAGATTATTCTTTCGTCAGTGGCTGCTAGAACACCATGTCTTATTGTATTTTTACCAAGAGATTTAGTTTTATAAGCACCAAATATTGCATAAATAATTGTTTCGTTATCATGTAAAAACACATCTTTTATCAAATCTACATTTTTAGTTTTGTTAGCCATGAGAAAAACTCCTTTAATTTAAATTTTCATATCCAAACACTCGTAATGATTCAAACATAATAGAATAATTATTGTAATAAGTGTTGTTACCGTATTTAATTTTATTGTTTTTATGTATATCCATTTCGTACGCTTCACTTAATTTATATAAAATATTCATTTATACAATTTAACGATTTACAATAAGATTATAACATTAAAAAATAGTGCGAAATATAAAAATGTTAGTGATAACGAAAAAAATCTTTAATTTTAGATCAATATTAGTAATAATTAAGGTGTTCTTAAAAAGGTGTACGTAGAGTAGGGTAATCAATGTCAAAAAAGACAAAACAATCATGCATATAGTTTTAAATACTAGGAACAACTACTTAAAGATGGTGGTATAACTTCGTGATTTTAGAATGAATAAAATCATGGGGGGTATCAAAAGTGGACAACGAACTTTCAAATTATG
>NZ_JANJPM010000028.1:0-37291 GCF_026222585.1 Staphylococcus sp. SUC_1.2
CTATGTCTTAGGTTTTTTTAGTATAAATGGAAGGTTTAAAATTGAAATTTAAGATGTATTCCTCTTATTGTAAGATGATAGAAGACAACCACATTACTCAACCATTCGTGATACAATAAGATGAAACTGTTTATGAGGTGAAATCATGTTAACTGAAGAAAAAGAGGATTATCTCAAAGCAATTCTAACTAATGGTGGTGATAGCGCTTTTGTTTCAAATAAAATACTATCTCAATATTTAGATATAAAACCACCTTCTGTAAGTGAGATGGTAAATCGTTTAGAAAAAGCTGGATTTGTTGAAACTAAACATTATAAAGGGGTAAAACTCTCTGAAGAAGGTCTCTCTCATACACTCGATATTATAAAAAGACATCGTTTATTAGAACAATTTTTAATTGAAGTGTTAAATTATAATTGGGAAGAAGTACATCAAGAAGCGGAAATTTTAGAGCATAAAATTTCTGACTTATTTTTAGAAAGGATAGATAAACTGTTAAATTATCCTGAAACTTGTCCGCATGGAGGAGTTATTCCAAGAAATTATATTTATAAAGAAAAGTATAATGACTCATTACTTGAATATGATGAAGGAGACATAGTAAACATTAAACGTGTTCGCGATAGAACGGATTTACTTGTTTATCTATCCAGTAAGCATATTTCAATTGGAGATAACATTGAAATAGTATCCAAAGATAAAACCAATAAAGTCATGATTATAAATAATAATACAACTATGACGATTCTAAGTTATGATAATGCAATGAATATATTTGTGGAGAAAAATTAAACAAACCGTCATCTATTCAACTTGAATATGATGAGCCGTTTTTAAATCATAAATTTGTATATTAAATATAAAGAGAAACCGTTAATCATAATCCAAAATAGACTATAAAATAATGTTGGTAAATGTGTCAATTCAGCTAAAGTATTACCATCCCAATGTGTTTTTACTCTTTGGAAAGTCAATAATATAATTGTCCAACTAGATTGCAAAACTTCTCCTAATAGGACACCTAAGATAAGATGGCATAGGAGGACTACGATATAAAAAATCATAAATTGATTATTGTCTTGCAATAAAAAATACAATAATGAAATTAAAATGATTAAAACGATAATGGGAGACAATTTTCGAGATGTTAAAATAAGGTAATACATAAATATCAAACTATATAAGATTAAAAATAAGCTTGGATAGTTAAAATGAATGGTCCAAAAACCTATCATTAACATGATTGGTGGCATGACATATCCACCTAATGTCGTAATACATTGTCCAGTAACTGATTTAGATTGTGTTATTGCATAGCCTTGTTGTAACGTTTCTTTACGTTCACTAGGGCGTACAACAATGACAAGATCTTTAGCATGCCCCCCACTTAACTTATTAAATAGAATGTGACCCATTTCATGAGTCAGTACTGGAATATAATTTAAGTAAATATCTAAATATTGACTAAAAGAACAATGTCGATTTTGATGAATAATTATATAAAATATTGCTATAATAATGACTAAATAAATATTTAAGATAACAGTCGTAGTTAAAAATTGTTGCAAATAATCCATAATCAACCTCACGTTAATAGTATGACTTCTATTATAAATCATTAAGATAAACTGGACCTTTAGACTTTAGACGTATTTTTGAATACAATGATAAAAATAATATATGATGAATAAGTTGAGGTTATTATAAATTCATTACAACATATAAAGAGGGTAAGAAAGCAGGGAGTTAACGTAAATGTATAGTTCAAAAAAGAAAAAAAACGATAAAGTAGATATATTAGGCGTACAATTCGATAATGTGACAATGTTGGATATGGTTGAAAATATTAAACATTTTTTTGAAAATAATACAAATGATAACTTGTTTATTGTAACTGCTAATCCTGAAATCGTAGTGTATGCTTCTGAACATGTAACCTATAGAAAGCTTATAAATAGTGCAAGTTATATCATTGCGGATGGTACAGGTGTAGTTAAAGCTTCTAATAGATTAAAACAACCATTAAAGCGACGTGTACCAGGTATTGAACTTATGGAAGAATGTATTAAATTTGCACACGAGCAAAGTCAAAAGGTATACTTGTTAGGATCAAAAAATGAAATTGTTGCGCAAGCACAACATAAATTACAACAGAAATATCCTAATGTTACTTTTGAGTATCATCATGGGTATATTGATCTGTCAGATGAAACTGTAGTGAAAAGAATTCAACGTTTCAATCCTGACTATTTGTTTGTTGGAATGGGCTTTCCAAAACAAGAAGAATGGATTCAAAAAAATGAAAGTAATTTTAAGCATACAGTAATGATGGGGGTAGGTGGCTCGTTAGAAGTGTTTAGTGGTACTAAAAAAAGAGCGCCCCGTCTTTTTAGGAATTTAAATATTGAATGGGTATACCGATTACTTATTGACTGGAAGCGAATAGGTCGTATAAAAAGTATTCCTAAATTTATGTTTAAAGTTTGGAAATTGCAGAATAAGAAGAAAAAATAAAAGAGGATGAGACTTAAGCCTATGAATCGCTTAGGTCTCTACCTCTTTTACTTTACAACAAACCGTTTTTCATCAAGTTGTTGTCTAAATGCTTTTTGATCTTTTTTAGATTTTTTCTTAAAATCTTTTAAAAATTGCTCATATTTAGGTAACACTGTATCTAATTCACCAAATTCTTTTAGCTTTCCACCTTCAATCCAAGCGATTTTAGTACAGAATTCACGCACTTGTCTGATATTATGACTTACAAAGAAAATCGTTTTATTTGCTTCTTTAAACTCATATATTTTATCTAAACATTTTTGAGTAAATGTTTGATCGCCAACAGATAGTGCTTCATCGATAACTAAAATGTCAGGATTAATCGTTACATTGATAGAGAAACCAAGTTTCGCACGCATACCGCTTGAATAGTTTTTAACAGGTTGATAAATGAATTCGCCAAGCTCACTAAATTCAATAACTTGAGGCATAAGTCTTTTAATTTCTTTCTTTTTAAACCCCATACAAAGCATTTTAAATTCAATATTTTCAATGCCCGTCAGTCTCCCATTTAAACCGGCATTAATGGCGATGACACTTACTTCACCATGACGATCTATATTTCCAGAACTTGGAGATAATGAACCACCAATCATATTGCTTAACGTGGATTTTCCTGAACCATTTATACCTACTAAACCAATCACATCACCTTCATAAGCAGTAATAGACACATCATTTAAAGCAAAGAAGGTTTTGTTTTTATTTTTAGGAATTAACGCATCTTTGATACGTTCTTTATTATTGCGATATATTCGATATTCTTTTGTCACATGATTTATGTTAACAGATACGCTCATGATTTTTCCTTTCTTATGATTTATTATATAGATTATAATACATCACTCAATAGTTGTTAAATTTATTAACCTAGTGTAAAGTGTATATGAGATTTTGTATCTTTTTTGTAAACAATATATTAATTTTACTTTCTTTTCTGAATTAAGTCTATCCTAATAAAATTTTCGACGAATAAGTTGCGTAAATATATAATGGATTTATATGAATCATTTTAAACGTTGATTTAGAAATTTTATAATAAAACGATTTTAATCAGTAGTTAAAGAAATTAAAAGCCATTATGAATTTACAATTGAAAGTGTGGTTTATTTCAATGTCGGCAGTAGGAACTGTTTTTAAAGAACATATAAAAAACTTTTATTTAGTGCAACGACTTGCACAATTTCAAATTAAAATAACAAATACAAATAATTACTTAGGTATGGCTTGGGAATTACTTAACCCAGCACTTCAAATTATGGTGTATTGGTTTGTCTTCGGTATGGGAATTCGTAGTAATCAACCGATACATGGCATTCCATTTATTTTATGGTTACTAGTAGGAATTAGCATGTGGTTCTTTGTTAACCAAGGTATTCTTGAAGGTACGAAATCAGTATCTATGAAGTTTAACCAAGTAGCGAAAATGAATTTTCCTTTATCAATTATTCCAACTTATATCGTAACAAGTAAATTTTATGGCCATATTGGCTTATTAGCACTTATTATTGCAATTTGTATGGGAAATGGTATTATGCCGTCTATCCATATTGTACAATTGTTAATTTACGTACCACTAACATTTTTCTTTGTGGCTTCTGTAGCACTTTTTACTTCAACACTTGGAATCATTGTTCGTGACACACAGATGATTATGCAAGCATTACTAAGAATTTTATTCTATATGTCTCCTATTTTATGGATACCAAAAGATACTGGAATTAGTAGCGTAATTAATGACATTATGAAATTTAACCCTGTATACTTTTTAGCTGAGTCTTACCGTGCAGCAATTTTATTCCATCAATGGTACTTTATTGAACATTGGAGATTACTTCTTTATAATATTATTATTATTTTAGTATTCTTTGTATTAGGGTCTATATTACATCGTAGATATCGAGATCATTTTGCAGATTTCTTATAAAATGTGTGCTAGATAAATCAATACTTACATTTATTAGTAGAGAGCCTGAAATGTATTAGATTGCATTTCAAGCTCTTTAGTATATATATCATGAATAAATATAAAATATCGACGATGTCGATAGAGATGTATGTGAAAAGGATAAGGAGTAGAGACAAAATCAATGTATTTCTGTCCTACTCTTTCTTTATAAATTATTTTATTAACGAGTAAGGGGATTAAATGATGACAAGAGTAGTGATAAAAAATATTTATATGACACTTATTACTATCGTAAACCAAATTTTTAGATTTAAACGACTAAAATCGAATCATATTGCGATTTTAATGACATTTCCCGAAGACGTTATGCCAATAATTGAGCAATTAAATCAGAAAGGTTATGAATTAACAGTCATTGCTAAAGAAAAAGAATGGGCTAAGCTAAAGCAATTTAAAAATGTATCTTTTGTTCCTGCAGGAAATAATCATATAGTGAGACATATCAAGACGATAAGTACAGCAAAAGTGATTGTGATTGATACATATTATCTTATGCTCGGAGGGTATCATAAGAAAAAAGGACAGACCATCATCCAAACATGGCATGCTTCAGGTGCTTTGAAAAATTTTGGTTTAACGGATCATCAAGTAGATTTAAATAATAAAAAAATGGTTCAACAATATAAAAGCGTTTATAAGGCTACTGATTATTATTTAGTCGGTGGAGAAGAGATGAGTAAATGTTTTGAAAGTGCTTTTGACGCTAAGCGCACTCAAATGCTTAAGTTGGGTCTACCTCGATTAACCAAATATTTTAAACTAGACCTTAAGACGGAGCAAAAAAAGTTAAAAAAATATTATAATATTCCTAATAAATTAGCATTATATGTGCCTACTTATCGTGAAAATCAAATGGATAATCGTCAAATTGATAAAGTATATTTTGAAAAGCAATTACCCAACTATACTCTCATTAATCAACTTCATCCATCAATCCCTAATAGTGAGCATATTGCGCCAACATCAGAACTAATAATGATGGCTGATATTATTATTAGTGATTATAGCTCTCTACCAATAGAAGCTAGTTTACTCAATAAGCCTACATTATTTTATGTATTTGACGAAGAAGAGTATGAAGAGGTACGTGGATTGAATCAATTTTATCGCGATATTCCAACATTTTATAAAGTGAAACATATAGATGAATTAGTGACTAAGATTAAATATAATGAAAAAGAAATAAAACCATTATTTAAAAATTGGCATAAATATAATAGTGAAAAAAGCTTAGAAAACGTATTGAAATTTATTGAAAAGTTGGTGAAAGAATGAAATTAGCGGTTATTATTCCAGTATACAATGCTGAAAATACAATTCGAAAAGCAGTTAAATCGATTGATACAACACATGACGTAGAAATTATTTGTATTAACGATGGATCAACAGATCGTACAAAACAAGTGTTAACTGAATTGCAAAAAGAAGTTAAACATCTCATTGTTTATCATCAAGACAATCAAGGAGCGGCAAAAAGTAGAAATATGGGTCTTTCTGCAATGTCAGATGATATCGATGCGTTTATGTTCTTAGATGCAGATGATCAATTTTTACCTGGAAAAATGGATCAAATGATTCAATATTATGAAAAAAATGAGCATCTAGATATTGTGATTGGGCAAATCGGTAGAGGATTGAATGGCGACTGGAAAGTTATTCCAACACACGAAGACATTCATCGTGAAGCAATAGTTTCTTTAGCAGAAGCGCCAGAAATACTTCAATCTATTGGACCAGGTGGCAAGTTATTCAAAGCTAAATTTAATACACTAAGATTCGATGAAGATGTAGTATTTTGTGAAGAACATACATTTGTCACTCGTGCTTATTTAATGGCAAGGGATATCCAACTAGTTCCTTTTATAGTATATGGATACAATGAGCGAGAAGGTTCTATTACAGATCAACGTGCAGATACGTTTATATCTTACTTAGAAGATGCTAGAAAAGTTCGATGTGAAGTCATGGATATGTTATTACTTGTCAACGAAAAAGCATATTATAGTTATCGAATGGATGACTTAATTGTCAGCTATCTCATTCAAGCATATTTAATAAAATACAGTAAAGTGACACTTCAAATTATAGACAAAATCACTCAATATATCAGAGATATGCAACATACAAATTATTCTGGAGAAGCGTTGTTTAGAATAGTACAAGCCGTAGAGCAAAGTGCGACTCATTGGACACGTGAGACATATGAGTTATGGAGACATACACTTATTGATGTAGGAATTGGGAGACCTGGTTTTTTACGTTTTCAAGCACAAGTAATGCCTAAAAAATTAGCATTCAGTGGAAAGCAATCATTGAAACGTATAATGAATAAGTAAATGAGAAAGGGTCTGGTCAATATAAAATTAATGGTATGTTAAATATATTTATGCTAAATTAAGATTATTAATTAATGTTAAATATTTGTAAAGGAGAAAGGAAATATGAGAAGAGTCATTACATATGGTACATATGATTTATTACATTATGGTCATATAGAATTACTAAGAAGAGCTCGTGAAATGGGTGATTATTTAATTGTAGCTTTATCTACAGATGAATTTAACCAAATTAAAAATAAAAAATCTTATTATGATTTTGAACAACGTAAAATGATGTTAGAATCTATTCGTTACGTTGATTTAGTGATTCCAGAAGATGGATGGGGTCAAAAAGAAACAGACGTTGATCGTTATGATGTTGATGTGTTTGTTATGGGCCATGACTGGGAAGGTCAATTTGACTTCCTAAAAGACAAATGTGAAGTTGTATACCTAAAACGCACGGAGGGTATTTCAACAACTAAAATTAAACAAGAGCTATACGGAAAAGATGCAAAATAATAATGTATTGAAGGCATATATAAACGCCTTAGAAGTTTAGCTATGTCTCAATCTTTGATTAAATCAAGTAGATAACAATAATTTGTTTGATTTGACTCATCCTTTTGGGAGTGAACAGTGAATTCAAAACGAATTCTAGGGCACTCCTATTTTTATGTAATAAAACATTTTAAATAAAATGCTATACTAAGAACAATCAATCAAATTACCAGTTAAAATACATTTTAATGTACATTTAAATTAGGATAAACACTAAATATAATATCAAAAATACAAATACAAATTGATGATTAAAGAGGTTTATTTATGAAACAACACAATCCATTATTTTTTCTATTTAAACGATTGTCTTGGCCTTATGGTTTAATAATAACTGCTGTTATCATTTCTTCGTTAGGAAGTCTTAGCGGATTATTGATTCCACTGTTTACAGGTCGCTTAGTAGATAAATTTTCTACTAATAATATTAATTGGAATATTGTCGTTCTATTTGCAAGTATATTTATCATTAATGCATTACTTAGCGGTTTAGGTATTTACCTCTTAAGTAAAATTGGAGAAAAAATGATTTATGGTATTCGTTCATTATTGTGGGAGCACATGATTAAACTGAAAATGCCATTTTTTGACAAAAATGAAAGTGGTCAGTTGATGAGTCGTTTAACTGATGATACTAAGGTCATTAACGATTTTATCTCTCAAAAATTACCACAATTACTACCAGCTATTATCACATTGATTGGTTCTATTATTATGCTGTTTATTATGGACTGGCAAATGACTTTACTGACTTTCATAGCTATTCCAATATTTATGGGTATTATGATTCCACTTGGAAGACGTATGCAAAAAATTTCAAAACATACCCAAGCAGAAATTGCCAATTTTAGTGGGTTATTAGGTCGTGTATTGACAGAAATGCGTTTAGTAAAAATTTCTAATACTGAACAAAAAGAATTAAATAATGCACATTATAACTTAAATGAAATATATAAATTAGGTTTAAGACAAGCAAAAATAGTAGCGATTATTCAACCTATTTCAAGTGTAATTATGTTATTAATGATAGCCATTATTTTAGGATTTGGTGCCATTAGAATTGCTACAGGTGCTATTACAGCAGGTGCTTTAATAGCTATGATTTTTTATGTGATGCAGTTATCTATGCCGCTTATGAACTTATCTACACTCGTTACTGATTACAAAAAAGCTGTAGGTGCAAGTCAACGTATTTATGAAATTATGCAAGAACCCGTTGAACCGATGGAACAGTTAAAACCCATTGCTAATATCAACATTGAGAATGGAGCACTTGAATTTAATAACGTAGAATTTAAATATGATGTAAAAACGATTCTTGATCATGTATCATTTCGTATACCTCAGGGTGACATTAGTGCTTTTGTTGGTCCTTCAGGTTCTGGGAAAAGTACTATTTTTAATTTAATTGAACGTATGTATGATATCGATAATGGTGATATTACATATGGCAATGAAAGTATTTATGATATTCCAATTACAAATTGGCGTAGCAAAATTGGATATGTCATGCAGTCAAACTCTATGATGACAGGAACAATTCGAGATAATATCTTATATGGTATTAACCGTAATGTCTCTGATGAAGAACTAATTAAATATGCAAAACTAGCAAACTGTCATGACTTTATTATGCAATTTGATGAAGGATACGATACATTAGTGGGCGAACGTGGATTAAAACTGTCCGGGGGGCAACGACAACGTATTGATATCGCTAGAAGTTTTGTGAAAAATCCAGACATATTGTTACTTGATGAAGCTACTGCAAATCTTGATAGTGAAAGTGAACAAAAAATTCAAGAAGCTTTAGAAGTATTGATGAAAGGTAGAACAACAATAGTGATTGCACACCGTCTGTCTACGATTAAAAAGGCAGGTCAAATTATTTTTATTGATCAAGGACGTGTGACAGGTGAAGGTACACATGACGAATTAATGAAATATCATGAGAAATATCATCAATTTGTGACTACACAAAATTTAAATAAATAATGGATGTCGAACATCCAAATATCACGATGATAAAGTAATCTATAATTTTACAGTGTAGATGAAAAAATCTTAGACTGATAAGATATAGTTAGTACACAAACACATTGCTTAAAAATTAATTGAATAAACATAAATAAAATTGGAGAGAATGATATTGAATAAACTATCAATAATTATTACATATTTTAATAGTGAAGAATATATTGAAGATTGTATTAATAGCTTAAAAACTCAAAGGAATCAAGATTTTGAGATCATTATTGTAGATGATGGTTCTACGGATCATTCAACACAAATCTTAAATAAAACGTTAACATCTTATGATAAAGATGTGACGTTTATTCAACTTGAAACAAATACTGGTCATGCACATGCTAGAAATATCGCTTTAGACTTAGCAAAAGGTCAATACGTGATGTTTTTAGATGCGGATGATCAATTAGCCTCATATGCTATTGAATATTATTTAAATCATATTAATGGTTTAGATACATTAATTGCACCGGTACACAAATTTACAATGCAACGTCCTCAATATGTAGATAAAGATAAGATACGTTTGCAGTATCGATCACATCATTCATATCCTAATTCAATTTTACGAAAAGAAACTGCATGTAATATTTTATTTAGAAATGCAATTATTAAAGCACATGACATTAAATTTAATGAAGATTTAAGCATTTTTATTGATAATTCATTTGTATTAGATTATCTGAAATATGCTGAACATTTTGTTAGAATTGTTAATTTTCCGTTTTATTATCGTGGTGAAGTATATGATCCATTTAATGGTAATACATTAAGTGATCAAGATTTTATTGATAAATTTGAAGACTATACAAATAGTTTCTTTGATGCTATACAAAGAACTACAAATAAAGAAGTTAAGAAATTTTTAGTCCAAAGAATGAAAAATGAAATTAAAAAAGGTTTTGATCCTTCGCTTAGAGATATTAAAGCAAGATATATTGCTTTAGAACACACTCTAGTTAAAGTAGTAAAAGCACTAAAATGGAATATCATTAAAGATGGTAAGTTGTTATATAATCTTGAAATCATGTTTTTATCTATGGACGACATTGAGAATGCAAGATATGTGAATGAATTACGTAAAAAAACACGTTTATTTAAAAGTATTCTTACAAACAGTAAGATGAAAGAACGTGCTAAATATCAACTTACTGATAATGAAAATATGGTAGATCCACATACGATTGTATTTGAGTCATTTGGTGGTAAAAATTACAGTGATAGTCCAAAGTATATATATGAATATATGCAACAACACTATCCACAATATAAATATATTTGGGTCTTTTCTAAGCCTAATAACAATATTATTCCTGGAAATGCAACTAAAGTGAAAAAAGGATCCAAAGAATATTATGAGGCTTATGCTAAAGCGAAATACTGGATTTCGAATGCTCGATTACCATTGTATTTAAATAAAAAAGAGAATCAAATGTATATTCAAACTTGGCACGGTACACCGTTAAAACGTTTAGCAAATGATATGAAAGTGGTAAGAATGCCAGGAACAACAACAGCAAATTATAAAAAGAATTTTTATACAGAAGCATCTCGTTGGAATTATTTAGTATCTCCAAACCGTTATTCTACGGATATCTTTAAGTCTGCTTTTTGGATGAATGAAGAAAGAATTTGGGAAATTGGCTATCCAAGAAATGATGTATTAGTTACAAGACAAAATGATACTGAGTATATAGAACAAATTAAAAAAGATTTAAATTTACCAAAAGATAAAAAAGTCATTATGTATGCGCCAACTTGGAGAGATGATGAATTCGTTAAAAAAGGTCAATATTTATTTGATTTGAAAATAAATTTAGCTAATTTAAAAGAGCAAATTGGAGATGACTATGTCATTTTACTAAGAATGCATTATCTTATTGCAAATGCATTAGATCTAACTGGATACGATGACTTTGCTATTGATGTTTCAAATTATAATGATATTTCAGAATTATATTTAATATCTGATGCGCTTATTACTGACTACTCGTCAGTGATGTTTGATTATGGTATTTTAAAACGTCCTCAATTTTTCTTTGCTTATGATATCGAAAAATACGATAAAGGTCTTCGTGGCTTCTATATGAATTATATGGAAGATTTACCAGGAGAAATTATTACAGATGAATTTAAACTTGCTGAAGAATTAAAACATTTAGATACACATAAAGAAAAATATAAAGATAAAATTGAAGCGTTCTATAATGATTTTTGTTCAATTGAAAAAGGTCAATCTTCTAAATTTATAGCAGACTATATTCATATTGATATTCATGAAAATGAATCATAAAATCAAATGACATAAAGAATGGGAAAAATTTACTTTGAATTCGTTTTCCCATTCTTTTTCTATATAACCGTATTAAGTTTAAATGGTATTTATGATAAATAACATCAAAAAAGAAAAATAGACAATTATTTTATTAAATATGTTATTTTAACGAACATTTTCTCGTGGTATAATGTTAAATGTATTTTTTACAGAACATTAGTTGTTATTTTATGAAAATAGTACGGTTCTATTTAAGGGTAATGTGATACATATTAATTTTAAAATGTGGGTAGGTGTCTTATGTTTTTACTAATAAATATCATTGGATTACTTGTGTTTTTAGGAATAGCAGTTTTATTTTCTAGAGATCGCAAACATATTCAATGGAAGTCTATATTAATCTTAGTTCTTTTAAATGTATTCTTAGCATGGTTCTTTGTATATTTCCAAATTGGAAGATCGATTGTTGAAGGTTTAGCAGCTGCCATTGCTTGGGTTATTCAATCAGCTCATACTGGAACAGGTTTTGCATTCAGTAGTTTTACAAGTGGTAAACAAATGGATATGGCAGTGAGTGCATTATTTCCAATTTTATTAGTTGTTCCACTATTTGATATTCTTATGTATTTTAATATTCTTCCTAAAATTATTGGAGGAATTGGTTTTGTACTTGCGAAAATTACACGTCAACCTAAATTTGAATCATTCTTTGGTATCGAAATGATGTTTTTAGGAAATACAGAGGCGCTTGCAGTCTCTAATGAACAACTTAAGCGTATGAACGAAGTGCGTGTATTAACAGTTGCAATGATGTCAATGAGTTCTATTTCTGGAGCTATTGTAGGTGCCTATGTTCAAATGATTCCTGGTGAATTAGTGTTAATGGCGATTCCTTTAAATATTATTAATGCAATTATTGTCGCTTCTATTTTAAATCCTGTTACTGTTGAAGAAAAAGAAGATATTATCTATAGCATTAATAATGATGAAAAAATTGAACGTCAACCTTTCTTCTCATTTTTAGGAGATTCAGTATTAAATGCAGGTAAATTAGTATTAATTATTATCGCTTTTGTTATTAGTTTTGTCGCGTTGGCTGATTTTTTAGATCGTTTTATTAATTTGATTACTGGATTAGTAGGCAGTTGGATGGGTATGAAAGGTAGTTTTGGTTTAAACCAAATCTTAGGCGTCTTTATGTATCCATTTGCTTTATTGCTTGGCTTACCATGGGGTGAGGCATGGATAGTGGCACAACAGATGTCCAAAAAAATCGTTACAAACGAATTTGTAGTTATGGGTGAAATTACAAAAGTAATTGACACATATAGCGCACATCGTCGTGCAGTGATATCAACATTCTTAGTTTCATTTGCAAACTTCTCTACAATTGGGATGATTGTTGGTACATTAAAGGGTATAGTTGATAAGAAAACATCAGATTTTGTTTCAAAATATGTACCGATGATGTTATTATCAGGTATTTTAGTTTCACTACTTACTGCAGCATTTGTTGGTTTATTTGCATGGTAAGGTATTAAAATTTAAATCATTTTATAGTCAACCATTAGGAGTGAACATTGAATTCGAAAAGAATTCTATGTCACTCCTATTTTTATTATTCATTTTATTGCATGATAAAAACCAAGCATGCAAAGTGAGGAGACACTTTATATACTTGGTTTTTATGGGAAATGAATATTAATGTACTTGTAACGGTAAGGACTAGGTACTGTCACAGTACTTCGAGCAAAATTTGTTTTGTTACTATAAACAACACAAAGGAGATAACTTCTTGTAATTAAGAAGTTATACATAGTATAGCAAACTAATATTTATAAGTAAACGAAAAATTCAGAAAATTTCCACGTATTTTTTATTAGTACATTAGATTTAAAGATGAATATGTATCTTATTTAAATTAAATCTTTATATTTTAAGATATTTAAAATTTATTAATACATTTATTTTTAAAAAGCATATTGTAGGGAATGATGAGACTATGCTAACATTTTAATCGTTATAGTCGTAAAAGGAGTGAGTGTTTTTGAACAAAAATATAAAAAATATACTTTTAGTTATACTAGGCTCTTTTATCTTTTCAGCAGGAGTCAATGCATTTATTATATCAGGTAATTTAGGTGAAGGTGGCGTCACAGGTATTGCTATTGTATTATATTACGCTTTTCATATTTCACCAGCGCTCACTAACTTCGTTGCTAATGCAATATTGATTGTTATTGGGTATAAATTTTTAAGTAAAAAAAGTACGATATTAACAATTATTGCTACTGTACTTATTTCTGTTTTCTTAAGTCTTACAGAATCATGGCACGTAGAAACAGGTAATGTCATCATCAATGCAGTATTTGGCGGCACAAGTGTTGGACTAGGTATTGGAATAATCGTTTTAGCAGGTGGCACTACAGCTGGAACAACAATATTAGCAAGAATAGCTAATAAATACTTAGATGTTAGTACAGCATACGCATTATTATTTTTTGATTTAATCGTAGTAGTCATTTCTTTAACAGTACTACCGTTAAGTAAAGCATTGGTAACTGTGATTTCACTTTATATAGGCACGAAAGTAATGGATTATGTTATAGAAGGACTTAATACAAAAAAAGCAATGACAATTATTTCTAGCAAACCTGAAGAGGTAGCTAAGGCTATTGATGAACAAGTTGGTAGAGGCCTTACTATATTGAATGGACATGGTTATTATAGTAGAGAAGAAAAAGACGTTTTGTATGTTGTTGTAGCTAAAACTCAAGTAACTCGTGCCAAACGAATTATAAAAAAAATAGATAAGAATGCTTTCTTGGTTATTCATGACGTGCGTGATGTTTATGGAAATGGTTTTTTAATCGATGAATAAAAAAGGGCCCTAAAAATTTGAGGCGTTTTATGTATATCTCAGATTTTTAGGGTTATTTTTTATAATCGTCTCATAGTAAAAAGAATAGTCAAAAATGTGTATAAATGGTATAATAGCAATAATTAATTGAGAACGATTATCAATAGATGTCGTAAATATTTTTTGTACAAAGGTAGGGCCTATATATGAATCGTTTAAATGCATCTCAAGTAGATATAGGATATAGAAATACGACAATTATAAAAGAATTAGATGTTCAAATACGTGATGGTAAAGTCACATCAATTATTGGACCGAATGGTTGTGGGAAATCTACATTATTGAAAGCACTCTCAAGACTGATTGAAGTGAAAAAAGGAGAAGTATTACTTGATAATCAAAACATTCAACATCAATCTACAAAAGAAGTAGCTAAAAAAATTGCAATTTTACCTCAAACTCCAACAGTGACTGACAGTATAACAGTTGAAGAACTCGTTTCATATGGACGTTTTCCTCATCAAAAAGGATTTGGACGATTATCTAAAAAAGATAAAGATGAAATTGAATGGTCATTAAACGTAACAGGCATTACAGAATTTCGTCATCAATCGATTAATGATTTAAGTGGGGGACAAAGACAACGTGTATGGATAGCAATGGCTTTAGCACAAAAAACAGATATTATTTTTCTTGATGAACCTACAACGTACTTAGATATTTCTCATCAGTTAGAAATTTTAGAATTGGTGCAACATTTGAATAAAGAATTAGGGTGTACGATCGTTATGGTCTTACATGATATCAATCAGGCAATTCGATTTTCGGATTATTTGTTAATCATGAAAGAAGGACACATTATAGATAATGGACCTACTGACCAAGTATTATCTAAAGAGATATTAGAAAGTGTGTTTAATATAGATGCAGTATTAGGAAAAGATCCTAGAACAGGGAAACCACTTTTAGTCACTTACAATTTACTTGAAAAAAGATAAGATTGATTATAACTTCAGCAATATAGCTACAATTATTATGATGTTGGATACCTATCTCAGTCATTTTTAATGTATAGGCAGTCAATGACTAATATTTTGTCTAATACACAAATATTCGCGCTTTCAGATAAGTTATTTTATAATGAAAACACACGTTGATTAAGATTCACTTTAATAAAAAATCAAATTCGTTATTTAATTGATTGACTGGAGTTGAAATGATGACAACTATAGTTATTATTAGTCATAGTGAAGAAATAGCTAAGGGAACTAAAAATTTATTAAATAAAATGACAAATGACATAAATGTGATTGCTTATGGTGGAGTAAATGGTGAAATTGGAACTTCATATGATGATATTGAACAATTGATTAATCAGTTAGATGATGATGCATTATGTTTTTATGATTTAGGATCATCAGAAATGAATATCGATTTAGCAATTGATATGTATAAAGGTAAGTATCATATTTACAAAGTAAATGCACCCATTGTAGAAGGAAGTTTTACAGCAGCAATGTCTTTAAGTGTTGGTAAAACTGCTAATGAAGCGATTCAAGAAGTGAATCGTTCTTCATTTAAGTCTACAGCATTTAAATAAGTAATGATAAATTTTGATGTTTTTTTTATATAAAAAAAAGGTTATAAAATGATTATCCAAAATGAATATGGTAAAATAAATAGCATGATATTGATGATGAAAGTAGGTGGACATTATGCTACAAGAAGATATTAAATTTTACGTTCTGAACGGTAAATTTGAAGAAATTAAAAATATAATGTCCAATATTGATTTTATGGAATTCGAAGAAGTATATATATCCTGTGCTCATGAACAAGAAAACATTATGTTTTATACTTGTATATTAGATATGATGAAGGCTAATGAAACAGCAGAATTACATGATTTAGCATTTTTATTATTAGTCTATCCTTTGAGTGAAGTGGAAGGTGCTTTAGAAGCGGCATATTATCATGCAGATGCTTCTATTCAGTTAACAAATGGTAAAGAAATAAAAAGTTTGCTTCAAATGCTATTATTATATGCTATACCTGATCCAATTATTTCAGATTCTGAAGCGTTTAAAGTAGCTAAACAAATTTTAAAATTAGATCCTAATAATCATGTAGCAAGAAATGTGTTAAAAGATTCAGCTAAACGCATGGATAATGTTATAGTAAATTTTGATGAATTAAAGAAATTTGGAAGTTCAAAATAATATAGTGAAATAAGAGAGTTAGATAATGAATAACCATAGTTATTCATTTTATCTAACTCTTTTTTAATAATGTTTTACTTAGTAACTCAAATATAATTTTTTGTGACAAATTATTAAAAATATTAAATTTTTTAAATTGTTTGTAAGGGTATTAACACTAGTATTTAGAAGCGATAAGCGTTGTCTCACAACGTTTATGCACTGTTGCATATTATTATTAGTACGTTATAATTTTGAATGTGTCAAAAATAAGGAGGTTAATCAATACATGGGGTTGAATAAAGAATCTATAAAAATAGGTTTTGCTTATGTGGGGATTGTAGTAGGCGCAGGATTCTCTACAGGGCAAGAAGTAATGCAATTCTTCACGCCTTATGGTTTATGGTCATATATAGGCGTGTTAATATCAGGATTAATTTTAGGATTTATAGGGCGACAAGTCGCTAAAATTGGAACGGCTTTTGAAGCAACAAACCATGAATCAACATTACAATATTTATTTGGTCAAAAATTTAGTAAAATCTTTGATTATATTCTAGTCTTTTTCTTATTTGGGATTGCTGTAACGATGATTGCAGGTTCAGGCGCAACGTTCGAAGAGAGCTTTGGTATACCTACATGGCTTGGCGCGTTAATTATGACGGTCGTTATTTATTTAACACTATTATTAGACTTTAATAAGATTGTAAGAGCGTTAGGGGTCGTTACACCATTCTTAATTGTCATGGTAGTTCTTATTGCTATATATTATCTATTCGCTGGAAGTATCCCTATCAGTAAAGTTAATAGTACAGTAGATCATCCAAGTTTATTCTTAGGTATTATTAGAGGGTTAATGTACGGTGGATTAGCTTTTGCTGTAGGATTTAGTACGGTTGTGGCGATTGGTGGAGATGCATCTAAACGTCAAGTATCTGGTGCCGGTGCTTTATTTGGCGGTGTAGTGTATACTGTTTTACTTGCACTGATTAACTTTGCACTACAATCAGAATATCCACAAATTAAAAATGAACAAATTCCAACTTTAAAATTGGCGAACGAAATTCATCCATGGCTTGGATTAGTTTTAACAGTGATTATGTTAGCAGTAATGTATAATACTATTTTAGGATTGACTTATTCGTTTGCTGCACGTTTCACTGAGCCATACAGTAAAAAATATCATATATTTATTGTTATTATGATGATTGCAGCCTTTATTTTAAGTTTTGTTGGTTTTGCAGATTTAATCAACTTCTTATATAACATTATGGGCGTAGTTGGATTATTTATTGTGGTAGCAGTGCTTATTAAATATTATTTACGTAAAAGTGATAACAAAGACCACATTGCTTAAAATTGATAAAATAAATAATCCATAAAAAAACTGCCTACAAAGTTAAATAACTCATAGACAGTCTAAAGCAATTCGTGTAATTAACATGAATTGCTTTTTTGCATTTTGAACGTAGCGTATAATACATATTGTAATTAAAGTAGTAATTTAGCCATAATATATTTATTAAAATATTGATTGTTGATCAGTAATTTATTTTTAAGTTCGCCTTCAATATTAAATCCAGCGCCTTTAAGTAGCATGAGTGCGTGTGTATTTTCAGGAACGACTGAAGCTTGAAGACGTTTAATATTATGGTTAAGAGCCCAAGCTTCAACAGCATTAATTAAAGCAAGTCCAATACCTTTTTTTTGATAAAATTTAGTAACACCAAGTGTAATGATTGCTTCGTGTTGTGTACGTTCGTATTTTTCAGTAGTGACGAATATACATCCAACGAGTTGATCATCTTCTTCAGCTACATATATGGTATTTCTCGGAGAAGTGATAACACGCTCTAGAAGATTACTAATAGAAGAAACACTAGGATTAAATTCTCCAGGATTATAAAGTGTATAATCAGATTCATCATATATTTTAGTTAATAATGTTGTCAAAGCTTCAGTATCTTTTATACTAATTTCACGAATAATATGAGCCATTCGGCTTCCTCCTGAGATAGTAATATAACATATATTATACCAATTATTTAAAAAATATACATATTTAGAATTTTAAAAAGGAGTAACAGAATAATGAAACCTAATGTATTATTAGCGGGTGGTAGTGGTTATATAGGTAAGAATATTAGCAGTGCGATAGAAAATGATGCAAATTTGTTTGCTTTATCTAAATATCCAAATACAAAAAAAGAGTTTAATCATAATATAAAATGGCTAAAAAAAGATATTTATAATTATGAAGATGTTAAATCAGCAATGTCAGGTATGAATATTGCAGTATTTTATTTAGATCCTAATAAAAATTCTGCCAAGCTTACTCAAGCAACTGCACGTGATTTAAATCTCATTGCAGCCGATAATTTTGCAAGAGCAGCAGCACAACAAAAAATAAATAAAATTTTGTACGTAAGCGGTAGTCGCTTTGATAATGAGACAATACAATGTTTAAAAAACTATGGTGTTCCTGTAGAAACGACTGAGACCTATATCAAACGCTCTCATATTAATGTTGAGTTACAAGTGTCTAAATATAATGATATACGGACAGCATTAAGAATGATATTACCTAGGAAATGGTCTTTAGAACAATTAGTCGCTTATTTTTTTAAATGGCTGAATGATACACGTGGTACATTTTTACACACGAAATATATAGAAAATCGATATATAATATATACTCGTAATGAGTTTAAGCCTCTATTAGTAATGAAGAAAGAAGTAAATGATAATAGTTTAATTACATTTAATTTAGTAGGCGGTTCAATTATAAAAAAACGTTCTAAAAAACAAGGAAAATTGGAATTTCGTCAAATTAAAGGAACGCGTTTAGTAATTGTTCAACTATATGATTATATTCCTAAATTGTTATGGCCACTCTATTATTTTTTTCAAGCTCCCGTACAAGGTTTAATTATGAGAGGGTTTGAAATTGATTGTCGTATTAGGCATTTCAATGGACGTGTGCAATCAGGAGAAAAAATGAAATATACAAAGTGATAGGATGAAAACACATGCAAATATTATTAGTAGAAGATGATCAGACGCTTTTTCAACAACTAAAGAAAGAATTAGAAAATTGGGATTTTTTTGTTTATGGTGTCAATGATTTTAGTAACGTAATGGAAACATATCATAATGTTCAACCAGAAATCGTTATAATGGATGTGCAATTACCTAAATATGACGGATTCTATTGGTGTCGTCAAATTAGACAAGTATCTAATGTGCCTATTTTATTTTTATCGTCACGTGATAATCCTATGGATCAAGTGATGAGTATGGAATTAGGTGCAGATGATTATATGCAAAAGCCTTTTCATACCAACGTACTAATTGCGAAGTTACAAGCAATTTATCGACGCGTATATCAATTTGGCGCAGAAGAAAGACGTACATTAAATTGGCAAGATGCACTAGTAGATCTTTCAAAAGATAGTATTCAAAAAGGCGATAAAATCATTTATTTATCTAAAACTGAAATGATTATTTTAGAAATGTTAATTCAAAAACAAAATCAAATTGTGACTAGAGATACATTAATTACAGCGTTATGGGATGATGAAGCGTTTGTGAGTGATAACACATTAACAGTCAATGTAAATCGATTACGAAAAAAATTATCTGAGATCGATATGGAAACAGAAATTGAAACAAAAGTAGGTAAAGGATATATGGCACATGAGTAATGTGAAATGGTTTTGGCTATTTCTTAAAACACGAAGTAATTGGATATTTTGGATTATATTTTTGCAGTTTGTGTTTTTAGGGATGGCATATATAGACTATGATATGGCAATTGAAAGTGTAGCGTACATTGTCTTATTAAATATAGGTTTAACTTGTATATTTCTTATTTTTACTTTTTTAAGAGAAGTAAAATTATATCAACATTTTTATAATAATAAGGAAATCGAAGAAATTAAACATAAAGAATTAGCTGAGAATCCATTTCAACAGGAAATGGTGGACTATTTATATCGTAAATTATTGTTTCAAAAAGAAAGAGCTACTGAACAACAAATTCATATACAAGCGTCTGAACAATCGTTAACTGAATTTGTTCACGATATTAAAACACCTGTTACAGCAATGAAATTATTAATTGATCAAGTTGAAGATATGGAACGTAAGAAAGCCTTACTTTATGAATGGTCAAGAGTGAATGAATTATTAGATAAGCAACTTTATTTAACACGTCTTGAATCTAAAAATAGAGATATGTATTTCGAAAAAGTACCATTAAAACGTTTAGTGATCGAAGAAATTCAACTTACGCGGCATATCAGTCAAGTTAAAGGTATTGGCTATGAATTAGAATTTGACACGAATCCAGAAGTATTTACAGATGTAAAATGGTGTCGCATGATGATTAGACAGATTTTATCTAATTCTTTGAAATATTCTCAAGGAAAAGATATTGTGATTCGGTCGTTTGCTAAAAAAGACCATATCGCTTTAGAAATTACTGATTATGGGCGTGGGATTAGTGCTAAAGATTTACCACGTATTTTTGAAAGAGGCTATACTTCTACCGCAAATCGTAATGAAACAACTTCTTCTGGAATTGGTTTATACTTAGTAGAAAGTGTAAGACATCCATTAGGTATTGAAGTAGAGGTCGAGTCGACGGTGGGTGAAGGAACAACATTTATTTTAACGTTCCCTATGCAAAACGAAGTCATAGAAAGAATGTCACAAGAGAAATTAAGTCTATCATAAAGACGTTGTTAAAATAGTATATAAGTGCAATTGTTCGCTTTATCGCAAGGAGATATTGGACTTTACTATAAAAAGTTTGGACTAAAACTTATATAATATTTAAAGTAAATACATAAATTAAGCTTATGGAAATATCATTTTAGTGTAATAAGTGAGTAGAACATTGAGTGAAACCTGGGACTTTATAGTGACGTCTCAGGTTCATCTATATCATTCAATCGTTAAAATATATGATAGTGAGGGACATTCTAAATTGACAATATTACAAGCAAAGCAAATTGTTAAAACATATGGGACAAAACAAACGATACAAGAAGTGTTAAGAGGCATTGATTTAAATATTGAAACTGGAGAGTTTGTTTCAATTATGGGACCTTCTGGATCTGGTAAAACAACATTACTTAATGTTTTAAGTTCAATTGATTATTTATCACAAGGATCTGTAATACTAAATGGAAAACAATTGGAAAAGTTATCAAATAAGGAACTATCAGAAATTAGAAAAAAAGATATTGGATTTATTTTTCAAGAATATAATTTATTACACACACTTACTGTAAAAGAAAATATTATGTTGCCTTTATCAGTACTTAAATTAAATAAGGAAGAAATGAATAAACGTTATAGACAAATTACTGAAGCGCTTAATATATATGATATTAGTGACAAATATCCGTCTGAAATTTCAGGGGGACAACGTCAACGAACATCTGCAGCGCGTGCATTTATTACATATCCTAAAATCATTTTTGCGGATGAACCAACAGGCGCTTTAGACTCTAAGAACACTAGGGATTTACTCACACGTTTTGAAAAAATAAATAAAATCTATGATGTAACTATTATTATGGTTACACACGATCCACTTGCAGCAAGTTTTTCTAATCGTGTTGTAATGTTGAAAGATGGCTTAATATTTACTGAAATTTATCAAGGACAAGATAATAAACAATTATTTTATGAAGAAATATTAAGAGCCCAAAGTATATTAGGTGGCAAGATTTATGAGTTTTAGCTATATTATTTGGAGAAATTTCCTAAGAAATATCAAGCACTATGCTATTTATATGTTTTCATTAGTCATTAGTACCGTTTTATATTTTAGTTTTATTACGATTAAATATGTTCATCATCTCCATATACATGAGTCTTTATCTATGATTAGAGAGGGTTCTAAAATAGGAAGTTATTTTCTATTTATAATCATCGTTGTCTTTATTATGTATACCAATATTCTTTTTATTAAAAGACGAAGTTACGAATTGGGACTATTACAGATTATGGGGTTAAATAAAGTAAGTATTATTTATATGTTTATGTTAGAACAATTGTTTATTTTCTTAATCACTGCAGTTTTAGGTGTGATAATAGGGATTGTTGGGTCTAAAATTTTACTTATGATTATATTGAAATTATTAGGTATACATACCTCGGTTTCGCTTGTTTTTAGTGTAGACGCTATAATTCAAACCTTATTTATTTTAATCATTGCATATATTTTAATTATTCTTCAAGCTATCATTTTCTTAAATAAATATTCTGTTACGCAATTAATGGAGTCTGAAGAATATATAGATGAAACAGGTAAACATATTACATTTGGAGAAATTATTCTAGGAATTTTAGGTATTGTTTTCATTTTGGCAGGATATTATTTATCCACACGATTTGTTGAATTATTAGATGATATCGTATTACCTTTTATTATTTTATTTTTAACTGTGATCGGAGCTTATTTCTTTTTCAGAAGTTCAGTGTCTCTTATATTAAAAATAATTAAATCATTTAAAAGTGGAAATGTAACTGTAAATGATGTTATTTTCACTTCTTCATTAATGTTTAGGATTAGAAAGAATGCTTTCTCTTTAACAATCATTTCTATTATTTCTGCTATTACCGTATCGGTCCTATGTTTTGCAGCAATTAGTCGAGGATCTTTAAGTAAAGAAATTTCATTAGAATCACCTTATGAAGTAACAACGAACAACGACATCTTGTCTGAAAAGTTAAAATATCAATTAGAGCAACAGCATATTGCATATAACTATAATTATAAGCAAGTAGTGTACACGCATTTATATAAAGATTATCTATTTGATGTAAATGCAGCTAGACCTTATTCGGTGACTGTAACAAGTGAAGATTACTTTTCAAATGTTTCTTTGAAAAAAGGACAAGCAGATTTAATTATCCCAGAAGATGTTATTCCTGAATTAACTAAACATCGACCACACGGGACAACACTGATTGGTACGAAACGACATCATACTAAAGTTCAACTGCGAAAAGTGATTCATAAAGTTTATTTTAAAGAGAGTATAGATTTAGGTGGACCGACACTCGTGCTTAATAACGAGGATTATCAATTTATAAAACAACATGTTAAAAATAAGGACATCATTTCTCAACATGGTTTTGATTTAAAACATACAAAAGATATACCTAGATTAGAAAAGACTATCAATCACATGAATCAGAATTTAAAAACTAGAAGTCAGATAGCAAGCGAAATTTCAAGTTTAACAGGAATTTTATTATTTATAAGTTCTTTTTTAGGTATTGCATTTCTTATAGCAACTGGATGTATTATCTATATTAAACAAATTGATGAAACTGAAGATGAATTAGAAAATTATTCAATATTACGTAAATTAGGTTTTACTCAAAAAGATATGGATAGAGGTCTAAAATTGAAAGTGGCGTTTAACTTTGGACTACCTTTAGCTATTGCTTTACTTCATGCATATTTTGCAGCACTTGTATTTATGAAATTTATAGGATTCACAAATCAAACGTCCATTTTTATCGTTATGATTATTTATACAATCGTATATAGTATGTTTGCATTTATTGCTTATAATCATTCTAAGCGAACGATCAATCACTCAATTTAAGAGAGAATATTTCGAGTTTGTAAAGAATTTGTAAATTTATTGTAGAGATGAAAAATTTATGATATTTTCAATTAGAGACAACTTAGGCGTTAAGTAGAAGTGTATCGTAACTGGTATAACATTATATTTACATAAATTTTACAAAAGCTTTCTAAATAATGTTTTAAAATAAGCTATTGTAAATGTAGCTCATTTTTAAATTGTCTTAAATTAAATAATAAACGTGTGATTGATAGCAATCGCTAAAATGGAGGCATTATAATGTTCACTAAGAAAAAGGATAAGTTTATGGTTCAATTAGAAGAAATGGTATTTAATCTGGACCGTGCAGCTGTAGAATTCGGGAAAATGGATTTTAATACCCATTTAGATTTAAAAGCTTATTCTGATAACATTAAAACGTACGAGTCACATGGTGACGAACTTATGCACAAAGTCATTAGCGACTTAAATCAAACATTTATCACTCCTATTGAACGAGAAGACATTCTATCATTGTGTAATGCAATCGATGATGTACTTGATGCAATGGAAGAAACATCTGGAATGTTTGAAATGTATTCAATTGAATATACTGATGAATATATGGCTGAATTTGTTGACAATATTCAAAAAGCTGTCGCTGAAATGAAATTAGCAGTTGGTTTACTTGTTGATAAAAAATTATCTCACATGAGAATTCATTCAATTAATATTAAAGAATTTGAAACAAATTGTGATGGTATATTAAGACAATCAATTAAACATATCTTTAATAGTGAAACCGATCCAATCACTTTAATTAAAATTAAAGATATTTACGAAAGCTTAGAAAATATCGCTGATAAATGTCAAGCTGTTGCTAACAACTTTGAAACAATTATCATGAAAAATAGCTAAGGGAGTTTTAAATTATGGAATATGTATTAGTCATCACTATAGCTATCGTTGCATTTTCTTTAGTCTTTGACTTTATCAATGGCTTTCATGATACAGCAAATGCAATTGCTACTGCGGTTTCTACACGTGCATTGACACCAAGAACAGCTATTCTTCTAGCGGCAATTATGAACTTTATAGGTGCACTTACTTTTACAGGGGTAGCTGGAACAATTACTAAAGATATCGTAGATCCATTTAAATTACAAAATGGTCTAGTAGTAGTATTAGCGGCTATTATCGCTGCTATTGTTTGGAATTTGGTTACTTGGTTATATGGTATACCAAGTTCTTCATCTCATGCCTTAATCGGCGCTATTGCTGGAGCTGCAATAGCTGCACAGGGGTTTACAGTATTACATTACCAAGGTTTTACTAAGATTATCATTGTATTAATTATTTCACCAATTATCGCATTTTGTGTTGGTTTTATCATGTATACAATTGTTAAAATTATTTTTAAAAATGCGAATCTTACGAGAGCAAATCGTAATTTCCGCTTTTTCCAAATGTTTACTGCAGCGCTTCAATCGTTTTCACATGGTACAAATGATGCTCAAAAATCAATGGGTATTATTACTCTTGCTTTGATTGTAGCGAATTTACAAGATCCATCGAATGTAGAACCAGTATTATGGGTTAAAATTGCTTGTGCCACAGCAATGGGTCTAGGAACTGCAATTGGTGGTTGGAAAATTATTAAAACAGTAGGCGGAAATATAATGAAAATACGACCTGCTAATGGGGCGGCTGCTGATTTATCTTCAGCATTAACGATTTTCGTTGCTTCATCATTACACTTTCCATTATCTACAACACATGTTGTATCGTCATCAATTTTAGGTGTAGGTGCATCAAATCGTGCAAAAGGTGTAAAGTGGAATACAGCTCAACGTATGATTATTACATGGATTATTACATTGCCAATTTCTGCTATTTTAGCAGCAATTATATTTTGGATTTTAAATATTTTTCTTTAAGGTAAAATAACCACAAAATAAGCTTGAGACATGTTTATGTCTCAAGCTTATTTTGTGGTTTGAATCATATTAATGAATATAGTTATAGTTAGAAACTAATGAAGCAGGAATCACACGAGTATCTGTGTTATAAGGGCCATATGTATAATTCATTTCTGAAATTAGAATACTACCATCTGGATTCACACGCTCCACGTATGCTACATGGCCATAATACCCAGCAGTCGATTGCATAATTGCTCCAACAGTAGGAGTATGATTAACAATATAACCATCTGAGGCAGCATTATAAGTCCAATACTTAGCATCAGACCAATATGTACTAATGGGTAATCCAGCTTGGGCGCGACGATTAAACACATACCATGTACATTGCCCAGCAGTGTATAAATTTTGATGGTTAAAGGTTGGTGAAGCATTAGTAGATGATGAGTTTGTAGTACTCGAACTACTTGGAATTTTTAATACTTGACCAGGGTAAATTAAATAATTTTTCAAATTATTTGCATTCATTAAGTTAGTAACTGAAGTTCCATATTTATTAGCGATACGAGAAAGTGAATCACCAGATTGAACAGTATAAGTAGTAGAAGACTTACTTGATAAACTACTTGATGTAGTAGATGTTGTAGTTGACGATCCATTAATAGTTAGTACTTGTCCTGGAAAAATTAAATTACCATTTAATTGATTATTTCGTTTAAGCTCATCAATAGTGGTATTGTATTTGTTTGCAATACTCCATAAAGAATCTCCAGGTTGAACAGTATGTTGTGTTGATGCTTCAGCATGATGAGAGAAAAATGCTACAGCTCCTGACGCAATAGATAACGTAAAAGCTAACTTTTTCAAACTACGTACCCTCCTTGAATTTTAAAATTTATTTTTAGAATTTAATATTGTTAAATTTGTATAATTTACCTTTTTATATCACATGCATATACTATCAAAAAAATATAAGAATATGTGGATTGTTATTATCTTGTAATATGATTAAAAGTAATACGATTTTTTGTAAATAGATAAAAACCCTTGATACAGTAGTTTTTAACAGTTTTATTTAGATAAAATTAAATTGCTTTAAAAAGAAATTTGTAATATTTCTTACAGTAAAATTGAAGCAAGGACGTATCGTGTAAGAGGTAAGTTGAATTGTTTTTAATGATTTAAACTTGTAATAATTTTTGTATTTTCTTGATAAGATACCTACTTAAAAGTAAATAAATTATACTATTTTTTTATTCTCAACAAATATTGTACAATTAATGTAAGATACTATTTAAAAGAGGAGTATAAGATGCCGAGTTCTTCAAATTTAGTAAATCATCAACATCAAAACGCACGTTCAAAAGATAATACTCAACAAAACCATGCATATCGTAAAGTTTGGCTATTTTTTACATATTATTGGCTTATTTTTGGGATTGGCTGTTATTTAGGTCAATATTTGCCTGTAGAATGGCGACGTCCTTTATCAATCACATTATTTGTTATTGTATTAGCGACGTTATTTATTAAAAGAGCACGTAAATATGGTCTTATTATTTCGCATATCTATGCTATTATTATTGGCTTATTATCGTATGCAACATTTTCAATGTATATGCAAAATTTAGGCGCAGACGTTTTTTATAAAAATATATTGTTAGCCATTATAGCGTTCATTGTATTTGGAATATTGGGGTATTTTGTCATTAATGATGCTTCTAGCTTAGGTAAATATTTATTTGTAACATTAATTGCGCTTATTATTGCTAGTCTAGTTGGCTTATTTATTCGTAATTCAATATTCCATATCGTTATTACAATGGTTAGTTTAGTCTTGTTTTTACTATATACATTATTTGATTTTAATCGTATGAAACATGGTAGATTTACGCCAAGAGAAATGGGTTTTAATTTATTTCTTAATTTATTAAATATCATCAAAGATATATTGAATTTAGCAAATCGCTTTAAAAACTAGACATTCATATTTATAATAAGTTGAATATTTAGAAAAGATGTTCTCACATTGTTTTCAAAACATTTTAAATAAAGAGTAGTCTAAAGCTGTTTATTTTATTAAAGTAAGAAGGCAATTATAGAGCATCTTTTTTAAATAATTATGAAATGTATTTAATATAAAATTAAACTTAATTTAATTTTATACGTATTTTTGATTTAGTATTAATGTTGTGATAGATTTACATTTAAACACTTATAAATTAGCATTTTTATATAAACACATTAAAAGAAGGACTACCAAGATTAGAAAGAGGTTAGTATATGTCTAATGGGTATTTTCACGTACTTACTAAGCATGAATATCAAATGACACGTTGTCAAGATGGTATCATATTGCTGTTCCCAATAAAAGGTTCATTAGAAATTCAACATTTTGCCAAAAAAGTGACGATTAATAACGATATCTACGTTATAAACAATAAAGATATTTTTTCAATTAATAAGAATGAGAAAACAATAATGATTTATATTGCAAGTGATTGGTTTAAAGAAGAAGGATTTAATTTCTTTGATTATAAATATTCAATTAATTTAGTTAAATCTATTAATGCAATAAAAAAAGCATTATTACAGATAACAATGAATCATATTAATCATAAATCTGTTTCAGAAGATAACAAATACATAGTTGACATTGTTCAAATTATTGGAAGACAAGGTAGTGTTGAAATAGATATTGCTAATGATCAATATAATTATGCTTATTATGGGGAGTTAAGTGAAGTATTAGACTATATTAACGAAAATATTGAAAAGAAATTAACATTAAAAGACGTTTCATCTAATCTATTTACATCTAAATCTAATTTATCATCACAATTTACACAGTTGTTAAATATTAGTTTTAAAACTTATGTAGACACTTTGAAGATTGCAAATTCATTTGAATTATTATTGAAAACAAACGATACGATTAGTTTAATTAGTGAAAAAGTAGGGTTTAGTAATGCATCAAGTTATTCTAAAACGTTCAAAAGTTATATGGGAATGACACCAAATGAATATAGATCGTGTAATAAATATGAAAAAATGATTTTTATGGATTATGAAACTCATATTGATGATAGTTTACAAAATATAAAAGATATGATTCAGTCACAACAATATTATTATCAAAAGAAAACAGAACATAAAATATATATCGATTCAAAATTAGATACGTTTATTAAACCTTATCAATGTGTAGTACAGATCAATACGATTGAAGAAATAAAACTGTTATTTTTAGAGAAATATATCGATTATCTTGACGAGAGTCCGTCATTAATGATTTATGTAAGAGCGGATATGAAAGAAATAAAAGAACACTTCACTGTTAAAGAACTTCAGCGAATATTTGAATATATTATTAGAAAAAATCTAAATATAAGTTTTAAACTTGAGGATTTAAATCTAATTGACTTCCTTGAAATGACATATGAAAATGTATTAGATTATCTTGAAATAAACCAAGTTGAAGTAAATGTAAATCACGAATTAGGGATTGTTTTTGATTTAGAAAAGATTGATTTAAAAGCCATTTATCGTATGATATTAAAAATACAACATAAAACAAATCGGTTTTCTTTTGGATTAGAAATTAGTAACTTGCTAAATAATCCAGTTTTGTTTAAAACTTTAGAATCGCAAATTAAAAGAGTGAATTTCCAATTTCTGTTTATTGATAATTCAAAACTAAATCAACCCTATTTAATAGAAGATAATAATCGTTTATTAGTAAAGAATATATTACGATATCAAAATATACGTGAAATTTTAAATCACATTGATTTAGAAAATCAAAGAATCATATTTTTAAACGTTGAAAATCATGCGTTTTTAAATAGTGAATATAATGACTTAAATAGTAGTGCCCCGTTAATTGTAGAAACAAACATTAAATCAGCTCAACACTTTGATGGTATTGGTTTCAATTTTAGACAGGATAGTCATCAATTTAATGCTTTACATCTTTTTGATGAAAAAGGTTTTAAAACAATATTAGGGACAATGATGGCATATATCATGACGCTTAGTCAGGAACCAAAATACATTAAAGATCACTATATAGTGATTGAAAAAGAAAATAAATTCATACTATTTATATATGATTGGCGTGTTCTAGAAAGTGAATCACGAAATGCTAATTATGAAAAAACTGATATATATGTAGATTTTAAACATAAGACAAATAAAAATCATCTTATAAAAATTCAAAAGATTGATGATTATAATGGCAATATTAATCATATTATTACTGAAGACATACGTAATCGTTATCAATGGTCTAAAACATTCTTGAAGAAAGTAAATCATTTATTACATTCTTCTTTTAAAATTAGAGAACATGACTTTAATAAAGAGGCATTACAAATTAAACTTGATTATAACGGGCTTTATATAATTGAGATATATAAATAATAAATTTCATCTCAAAAAAGTTTTGCGCAACAATATTTGAGTTTGTTGGTAAATTTAACAAAAAATTCAAAACAAATGCAAAAGACAGAACTCCAAAATTAAAGGATAATATATGTTGAATTGTTCGCTTTTATTGGAGGTGCAAATGCTTGAGTAACGATGAATTAAATCGCTTGCTGAAAATCTATAAACAATATAAAGCGTTGTCTGGATATATAGACAAAGAATACAAACTAACCTTAAATGATTTAGCTTTATTAAAATTAGCTTATGAATACACAGCAGACGATCAAATTTTAATGCAAACATTCTTAAAAGTTGCAATTGAAGAACTAGAATTAAGTAGAACAAAATTACTTGTTTCTATACGCAGACTAATAGAAAAAGAGAAATTAAGTAAGGTTCGATCAACAGAAGATGAACGTAAAATTTTTATCTATATGAACAAATCTAATATTGATCAATTTAATGCTTTATTTAATGATGTAGAAAGATTTTTAAGTAATTAACTAAATGAATTGGGAGAGTACTGACAGGGGGATGCTTTGTCAGTATTTTATTTTTTTTAAAGAAGTAACATTTTTTCAATTTAGACAATAAATTATTAATACTATATAATAAGTAGTATTGAGTAAGAAAGCGAGATGACAATATGGGACGTAAATGGAATAATATTAAAGAAAAAAAAGCCCAAAAAGATAAAAATACTAGTAGAATATATGCAAAATTTGGTAAAGAAATTTATGTAGCGGCTAAATCAGGGGAGCCAGATCCTGAATCAAATCAAGCATTAAGACTTGTGCTAGAAAGAGCAAAAACATATTCTGTTCCAAATCATATTATAGATAGAGCCATTGATAAAGCTAAAGGTGGTGGAGATGAAAATTATGACCATCTACGTTATGAAGGATTTGGTCCAAGTGGCTCCATGATTATTGTAGATGCCTTAACTAATAACGTGAATCGTACAGCATCAGATGTTAGAGCAGCATTTGGAAAAAATGGTGGTAATATGGGTGTATCTGGTTCAGTAGCTTATATGTTTGACCATACTGCAACGTTTGGTATCGAAGGGAAATCTGCCGATGACGTCCTAGAAACATTGATGGAACAAGATGTAGATGTAAGAGACGTTATTGAAGAAGATGGCTTGACGATTGTGTATGCAGAACCTGATCAATTTGCACAAGTACAAGATGCACTACGTCAATCAGGTGTAGAAGACTTTAAAATTGCAGAGTTTGAAATGTTACCTCAGACTGACATTGAACTTTCAGCAGATGATCAAGCAACACTTGAAAAACTTATTGATGCACTTGAAGATTTAGAAGATGTTCAAAATGTTTTCCATAATGTGGACTTAAAATAATGAAATACACGGCTTCGTTTTGGATACAATCGTTAGACTTGGAATCTCATCCAGAAGGTGGATATTATAAAGAAACTATTCGACCAGAGGGTATAAAGAAAGATGAAAGGGCCTCTTTTAGTAGTATACTTTTCTTATTAAAAGCAGATGATATCTCGCATTTTCATCGTATAGATGCTGATGAAGTATGGTATTATCATGCTGGTGTATCACTAGAGATACATATGTTAACTGAAGATGGCCAGTATCGTAGTGTCTTGTTAGGTCCAAATGTAGACCATGGAGAAGTGCTACAATATGTTGTTCCCAAAGGAACCATTTTTGCTTCGAGTGTACCTCATTCGGAAGGTTATAGTTTAGTAGGCTGTATGTGTCAACCTGCATTTGAATTTAAGTATTTTGAATTATTCACACAAGATGAGTTGACAGAAGTATATCCACAATATCGCCGAATGATTCAAAAATATGCATTGAAAAACATTGAGTATTAATAATTAGACACTTCATTCATCTAGTTAAGTATAACTACATGAATGAAGTGTCTTTTTTAAAAAGAGGTAGAGGACACCATTGCTGACATGTTTCTATTCAGCCGTGCCAAAAAGTTCATTAGCTAATTCTACAACATAAGCTAATTTGTTCCATTGCTCTTGTTCAGTTAGAGCGTTCCCTTCTTCTGTAGAAGCAAAACCACATTGTGGACTAATACAGATATGGTCAATATTTACATATTGTTCTGCTTCTTTAATTCTTTTTTTAATTGTTTCTTTATTTTCCAATTCACCTGTTTTAGAGGTGATAAGTCCTAGAACTGCATAAGCATTGTCATTAAAGAAACGAAGCGGTTCGAAATCACCTGAACGTTCATCATCATACTCTAAAAAGAAACCATTTAAATTTTCTTTAAATAGGTAAGGGGCGATGGCTTCATATCCTCCAGAAATTGCCCAAGTTGATTTATAGTTACCACGACAAATATGAGTAGTCAGAATTAAATCATTTGGCAGTCCTTCGATAGCTTTATTAATCACTTTATAGGCTAAATCACGTGCTTTTAGTTTTTCATCTTCAGAGCGTTGACGACCTCTCACTTTTTGAGTACCGTCAGTTAAACCAGCCCAGTATACGTCATCTAATTGAATATAGCGCGCTCCTAAGTCATAAAATGCTTGTAGCGTTTCATGATAAACTTTGGCAATATCATTTGCAAAATCTTCTATATTAGGGTAAATCGTTTCATTTAAAATATTAGGGTGGAATAATTGATTTGGACTAGGTATTGATACTTTAGCAGTTGCGCGACCAGCCACTTTTTTATATAAAAACTTAAAGTGTTCAAAGTGTGGATGATTTGGATTAAATGATACTTTGTCCACAATTCTCACATTATGTGCACGTGTTTCTACACCTTCAAATTCTAATCCGTGGTCAGGAGTATATCCTTCTACGCCATTAATATTCTCTAGAAAATCAAAGTGCCACCAACTTCTACGAAATTCTCCATCTGTAATGCTATGTAAACCAATCTCAATTTGTTTTTCAATAATACGTTCGATTTCTTCATCTTCAATACGTGTTAATTCTTCTAAAGATAATTCGTTATTATTAAATTTAAATCTCGCTTCTTTTAGGCGTTTAGGACGTAATAAACTTCCCACGTGATCTGCTCGAAAAGGTCTAACTGTCATATATAAAACGCTCCTTTTATTTAGAATTTTCAGATAATATAGAATAAAACTATCAAACCTTAGTGTTTTTGTCAATTTTACCTAAAAATTTAATAGTTGTAGTAAAATGAAATTGAAAAATTAATAAATTTATATGCTAAAAGTAATAAAGCATGCCATAAGATGACATGGTTTACTTAGTTTAATATAATAATGACAAGGAGTTGGTGGCTTTATGAAAATTAAATACATAGATAAACGTCACTGGCGTCGCCTAATTGAACGTGATTACATAGAAGTTAAGGTAAATAATAATAGGTTTAAAGGTATTATTGGCTTGGTCACGATGAAAAAGGTGCGTGAGCCTTTAGAGGTGACGGTGGTCGATCAAAATGTAGTTGTAGTAGATAATAACTATAAATGGTTACAAATTTTGCCAGAAAAAAAACGCTATAGTATTACTGCAATGTTTGATGATAAGGGGAATCCATTAGAGTACTATTTTGATATTAACATTAAAAATATTACTCAAAAAGGGAACGCGAGAACATTAGATTTATTTTTAGATGTGCTGGTTTTACCATCCACTGGTGAATATGAGTTAGTAGATGAACATGATTTAGAACTAGCTTTAAAAAATGGACAAATTACGAAGAAACAATACCATGAAGCCTATATTATCGCTCATCAATTGATGATTGAGATTGAGGACAATTTTGCAGAGATACATCATCGAATTATGCATTGTTATAAAAAGATGATAGGTAAATTAAATAAGCATAAGAAAGCGTAATTATATTTCTTTAATACTAAAACAATAATGAAATAGTATCAATTTTATTTACCATCATAGCCGTATTCGTGGATAAACATAGGGGGAAGCTATGAAAATTGAAGATTATCAATTACTAATTACATTAGATGAAACGAAAACGTTAAGAAAAGCTGCTGAAATTTTATATATATCACAACCAGCAGTCACGCAACGCTTAAAAGCAATTGAACATGCGTTTGGAGTAGAAATATTTATTCGTACTAAAAAACAATTAATTACTACTACAGAAGGTGCAATGATCATCGAACATGCACGTGATATGTTGAATCGAGAAAAAATGTTTTTCGATAAAATACAAGCACATATAGGGGAAGTAAATGGAACCATATCTATAGGATGTTCATCTTTAATTGGACAAACAATATTGCCCCGTGTATTGAGTTTGTATAATACACAATTTCCTAATGTAGAAATACAAGTTCAAGTGGGTTCAACAGAGCAAATTAGATCTAATCATAGAGATTATCACCTTCTAATTACTAGAGGGAATAAAGTAATGAATTTAAAAAATATCCATTTATTTGATGATGAACATTATTTTATTTATCCAAAAGAACGTCATGAAGATGTGTCAAAGTTACCATTTATTGAATTTCAAGCAGATCCAATATATATCAATCAAATTAATCATTGGTATAGTGAAAAATTTGGACAAGATTATCATGCTACCATTACAGTAGATCAAGTGGCAACATGTAAAGAAATGCTAATAAGTGGTGTAGGAGTAACTATTCTTCCAGAAATAATGATGAAGAATATTGATCATCACGTATTTGAATTTGAAAAAGTCAACATTGATGGTCTTCCGTTAATCCGCTCAACGTATATGAGTTATGATAGTAGTATATTGCAACTACCACAAGTTGATGCTTTTGTTTCTTTAATGCTTAATTTTACTAAATAATAGTTAATCAATATTGCAATTTAAAAGAAGAATAGAGGTATAGTATATGTTTTCAGCACTATTGCATATTAAAAACTATAAATTATTTCTTATTAATATGATGCTCTTAGGAATGGGTATTGCCATTACAGTGCCATACTTTGTTTTATTCGCAACAAAAGAACTAGGAATGTCGACAAATCAGTTTGGTGTTCTTTTAGCTTTGGCTGCAGTCAGTCAATTTACTGTAAATGCGATTGTCGCTAGATTTTCAGATACACATCATCTTAATCGGAAAATACTTATTATTTGTGCACTATTTATGGGAGCACTTAGTTTTTCTATATATTTTTACATCCATCATATATGGCTATTTATTATAGTATATGCGATATTTCAAGGATTATTCGCACCTGCAATGCCCCAATTATATGCATCCGCTAGAGAATCTATTAATGCGTCTTCATCAAGAAATAATGCGAAATTTGCTAATACTGTATTAAGATCAATGTTCTCTTTTGGCTTTTTATTTGGTCCACTCATTGGTGCATATCTCATTCAATTTATGGGCTACGCAGGGCTATTTGGTGGCACGGTTATCATTTTATTATTTACGCTATTGTTACAAATATTCTTTTATAAAGATTTAAATCTGACTATAAACGAACAAGTTAAAGATACTGCTAGTATTGAAATAACTGCACCTAATATGTTAAAAGATAAAACTTTATTTATTCCATTTATTGCTTTTATACTTCTACATATTGGTCAGTGGATGTATACAATGAATATGCCACTATTCGTTACAGAATATTTGAAAGAACGAGAAGGTTATGTAGGTACTTTAGCAAGTTTATGTGCCGGCTTAGAGGTGCCTTTTATGGTTATATTGGGGATTTTAGCATCTAAATTATCTACACGCACTTTGCTTATACTAGGAGCCATAAGTGGTGGTCTATTTTATTTTAGTATTGGTATATTTGAAAATATATATATGATGATGATAGGACAAGTATTTTTAGCATTTTATTTAGCGATTTTATTAGGACTGGGTATTAGTTATTTCCAAGATATACTACCTGACTTTCCTGGTTATGCGTCGACTTTATTTGCTAATGCAATGGTAATAGGACAATTATGTGGAAATTTATTAGGTGGCGTAATGAGTCATTGGGTTGGATTAGAAAACGTTTTTTATGTTTCTGCCTTATCTATTTTTATTGGTATGATTTTAATATTGTTCACTAAAGATCAAAAGTTTACATCCTCAACTATGAATATACAATAATTAAAAGAAATGATTATGTATGAAAATAAAAGTCTGGGACTTTAAATCCTTCGACAAATGAAAAAGACCACTTTTTCTATTGAAATAATAGTGGACTGACCCCAATTAGTGGGAATTATATAAAAACACTTTCGTTGAATTCATATTAAAATGAATCATGCGGAGGTGTTTTTTCTATGAAAAGAGTTGCTTATTCAGTAGAAACAAAGTATAAAGCTGTTGAAATGAAAGCAGCAGGATTTTCAACAAAAGAAATTATGGAAGAATTAAATATTAGAAATAGAACACAAGTGAAAACTTGGTGGCGATGGTATCGAAATGGGGAAAGTTATAGATTTTCACAACACGTTGGTAAACAATATACCTACGGTAAAGGATTAGAAGAGCTGTCAGAAGTAGAACAATTAAAATTAGAAAATAAGAGAAAAGATATAGAATTGGATATTTTAAAAAAGTACAAGGCATTGGAAAGGAAGTGGTACCAACAGTAGTCATAGATTTAGTGGAACAATTAAAAGGAAACTATTCAATCAAATTGATACTAGAA
>NZ_JANJPM010000029.1:0-35015 GCF_026222585.1 Staphylococcus sp. SUC_1.2
ATTGGTATCACGATTCATTTCAATAACGATATTCTTTTTTTATTTAAAACATAACTATCTACATACAAAAAAGAGTGGGATAACGAATTCAAAATGAATGTATCCCACTTTCCTTTTTTAGTTATCCAATTTGAATTCTCTCTTTTGGATAACTAAATTTATCAGGTTCTTTACGACCAGATATCATAATAATAAATGATATTAAACCGACACGTCCTATAAACATAAGAAGCATTAAGACGACCTTGGTAATACTGCTAATATTATCTGTCACCCCAAGTGATAAGCCACATGTTCCAAATGCAGACATGACTTCAAAAAATACCTGTAAGAATGATAAATTATTGGCTTCTGCTGCTAATATAATAATGATACTTACAAAAGTAAGTACTGTCGCCATTATAAACACAGCAAAAGAACGCTGTATATCGATGGTATGAATTTCTCTATTAAATACTTTAATCGATGATTTTTCTGTATTGTTATTAAAATTAATCACAAATAAAATAAGTATCGCAAATGTCGTTGTTCGAATACCTCCTCCTACTGAACTCGGAGAAGATCCAATAAACATGAGAATACTCATAATGACATTTGTTGCATCACTAAAGTGTGTCACATCAATGGTTTGTAATCCAGCACTACGTGTAGTTGCAGATTGAAATAATGCATAGAATAAAGATTGATGCCAATTATATCCTTTGAATGCATGATTGTACTCAAGTGCTAAAATAGATAAAAATCCAGATATAAATAGGAAAAAGTAAGTCGTTGTTGTAATTTTAGTAAATAAAGAAAATCTAAAATGACTTACTCTATTTCGTATATAAGCTCTGATTTCAAGTAATACTGGAAAACCAATTGATCCAAGAATAATTAAAAACATTACAATAGTTTGTACAAAGTAATCCTTGGCATATGGAACTAGTGATTGGCCAGTAATATCTAACCCACCATTTGTAGTAGCTGAAATAGATACAAACAAACCTTGCATTAAAGCATTTTTTAAATCAGGATTGTCTCTGTAAAAATAAAATGCAAGCAAGAGTGCACCTACAATTTCGATAGTCATGATGGTTTTAACAATTTCAATAATAAGCTTAACTGTCCCACTCATTGTGTCTTTATTATTATCAAGCATGATAAGTTGACGTTCGCGCATACCAATGTGTTTACCAAGTACTACCCACAACACTGTACCTATCGCCATTACGCCTATGCCACCGATGTTTAAGATAATTAAAATGATAAGTTGGCCAAATGATGAATAGGTATCAATAATACTGACTGGCGTTAAACCGGTCACACTAATTCCAGATACAGCTACAAACAACGTATCTATAGGACTTACCTTCACGCCAGGTTTATGTACAAAAGGTAAATTGAGTAATAAAAATGCAACGACAATTGCAATTAAATAATATAAAACAATACCTTGTTGAGGCGTTGATTTTTTGAATAATTTACTGAAAATAGACATTAGTTTGTCACCTCAATGTCATTTCAAATTAATTTCTATATCTTGAATATTTCCATCTCTGTAAATTTTAGCCGATAACGTTTTTAAATCTTGTCGATGGTTAAACAGGATGTGTCTATACTGCAAATTATCTTTTAATGTTTTACCTTCTAATTTTACAATGACATCACCAATTTTTAAACCTGATTTTTTACCTAAACCGTCATCTTTTAATTTTTTCACTAAAATCCCATCATTTATATCATTAGGTAATTTTAAAAGTGAGCGTTCATAATGATTTAAATCATTTACATTTTCTAAAGCTATTCCAGTATTGGGGTAATTTACTTTCCCATTTTTCTCAAGCTCTTTAGCGATTGATTTAGCTTCATTAATAGGAATAGCAAAACCCATTCCTTCTATACTTGGCATATTAATTTTTAATGAAACGATACCAATAAGCTCTCCATCTTTATTAACTACAGCCCCACCTGAATTTCCTGGATTAACAGAAGCATCAATTTGGAACGTTTGCATCAATTCATCATTTTTATTATCTTTATCAAAATCAACAGGAACCAACCGATTTAGCCCCGAAATAATCCCTTTTGATACCGTATTTCTAAACTCTTCTCCTAGAGGATTACCTACAATTAATATCGATTCCCCTAAAACTAATTTATCTGAATTTCCAATATGGATAGAATTAATATTTTTATCATTGATTTTTGCTTTCACTACTGCAATATCTGACCATTTATCCTTTCCGACCACGTCACCTTTTATACTTTTATTCTCTCCATATGTAATCTTAACTTTATCTGCTTCACCAACAATATGTGTATTTGTTAATACAAAAAAAGTATCGCCTACAGTTTTGTAGACGACACCTGAGCCAAGTTCACTATCTAATTTTGAATTTGTTTTTTGAACTGAAGTATTCTTAGGTGCGTCACTTTCTACTGTTACCACTGATCTGACAGTATTATTAGCGTTTTTCATAGTTGTTGTGTACTTCTTATCTTGTGTATGTGTTTGATTTGAATGTTGTTCTTGTGAAGGTTCAGTAAAAATAGCTTTTACTAAAACTAAAATTAATATTAACGCAATTGCGATTAAAATTTTAATCCAATGTTCTTTTAAAAAGTCAACGACTTTATTTTTTGTATCATTTGATGATTGTTCATGTGATTCATGAGATTGTTGATCCGATATATTTTCTGTCGTATTCTTATCAGAATTAGATATGTGCTTTGATTGTTCACTCTTAGTATGTTCTACTTGAGTTGAACGTTGCTGAGTTGAAATTTGTTCTTTCTCAGTATGGATTGATTCTTTATCCTTAGTTGAAGTGTATGATTCTTCAGTGATTGTTGGATGTTTAGATTGTGTTTTAATTGTATCATTATGTTGATTGTCTTTTTCTTGTTTAGACTTTGGACGAGATTCATTATTTTTATTCAATCTACTATAAGTTGGTTCTATAGATTTATTCGTTTCATTTTCACTTTTTGAGCCATTACTCGAAATTGGTTTTTGCTGTTTCAATTCCTCATTATGTATGTCTTCTTGTTTAAGGTGTTGTTCTTCAGGCAGAGTTAAATGATGCCTATTATTTTTCTTAGCTGTGTTTGATGCATCTCTTTTTGATCTTAACTTAGCTAAATGTTGTTGTTGTTGAATTTCTTCTTGTGTTAATTTCTCAATTCTAGCTTTTCTTAAATTATCTTTGACACGTTCTTCATTTACTTTTGCTTGATGCTGTTCTTTTTCTGCTAAATGTTCACGCTTTTGTCTTTCACGTTCAATACGTTCCTCACGTTCTTCATTATGAAAGTATTCGTGACGTTTACGCCCATATTTACTACGCGGTATCACTTGTTTTTTATCATTATCCAAAGATGCCCACTCCTAACCTTGAAATCACAATATATATCACTAAAAAATGATTTACTTTTATGTGGTTATATATCTATCTTAATTTATTTATATATTACTTAAATTTTAATATCATTAGTGTTAATAAGCAAACGATTGTCAAATATTTTCTAAAAATATTTGACAAATAGTTATTAATTGAAAAAACCTTTTGAAGTCTTTTATAAAAAAACTTCAAAAGGTATCGATTACATCTAATGCTTAGCATTCTTTTTATTTTTTCGTACTGATGTTAACCATCCAATAACAACTAATAAAATCATTACAGTCCAGAAGATTGCTTGCCATAACGTACTATGTGGGAACTCTTCTGATAATACGCCAATATCTGGATGAGCTAATACGATAACTACTAATTTAATGCCTACCCAGCCAACGATTGCGAAAGCGGCACCTTCTAAACCAGGATATTTATTTAATAAATCAACAAACCATGTTGCTGCAAAACGCATTAAAATAACACCAATCATACCACCGATGAACATAACTCCAAATTGGCCTAAATCCATACCGCCAAAATGAATGCCCATCTTAGGAAGTGTCACTGCAATAGCCATCGCTGCTAACATAGAATCAATTGCAAAAGCAATGTCAGCAAACTCTACTTTAAATACAGTAGCCCAAAATTTTCCAGCACTTACTTTCTTTTCAGCACCAGTTTCATCATAATGATGTTCATCTCCAACTTGTTCCTCTTCATCTTTCTTATGGAAGAAATTCCAAAGATTTCTAATAGACATGAAAATTAAGTATGCAGCACCAATCGCTTGAATAAACCAGAAATTCACAATAATACTAATTAAAAATAAAGCAATAAAACGGAAAATAAATGCTCCTAGTAAACCATAGAATAATGCTTTTTTACGCTGTTCTGGTGGTAAATGCTTAACCATTACTGCCATTACAACCGCGTTATCTGCTGCTAGTAATCCTTCTAAAAATACTAACACTAATATTACCCACAAATAAGGTAAAATTAAGCTTGGATCCATGAAAAGACAGCTCCTTTATTTATTTTTTACAAATAAAAAGACCTATGCTAATTCATAGCAAAGGTCTCACTTAGCAAATTTGCTCATTTTACCGGAAGTATCAACTTCGTAATGACGATAAAATGCTGAATTTAAGATGTTAGTAATATAGCATCTCAAATTCTCAAGTTACTCCCCCCTGACATTAAGCCATAGGTATTTATTTGTTAAGAGTATTATAACCAGATTTGATATATATAAACAATGTTAAAGCTAAAATTATTGTATATCTTTATTATTATTTTAACTTAAACCTTATATTGTCATTTTTTTATAATAAACTATATAGTTTAATATCTGGGAATTTTTCTTCAAACCAACGTGTAGCAAACTCATTTTCAAATAAGAAAACAAACTTATCATATCTGTCTTTCACTAAAATAGAACGTGACGTGTTCATCTTATCTTGAATATCCTCTTCATTTTCAATCCAACGTGCAATTTTTCTACCTACAGGTTCCATGACGACATCTACATTGTATTCATTTTTCATTCTGTGCTCGAATACTTCAAATTGTAATTGACCCACTGCACCGAGAATAATTTGATTCGTATGAAGTGTTTTATAATATTGAATCGCACCTTCTTGCACAAGCTGTTCAATTCCTTTATGGAAATGTTTTTGTTTCATTACATTTTTAGCAGAGACTTTCATGAAAATTTCAGGTGTAAATTGCGGTAAATCTTGGAAGTTAAATTTTTGTTTACCTCCAACTAATGTATCACCAATTTGGTAGTTACCTGTATCGTATAATCCAATAATATCTCCAGCTACAGCGTGATTGACAGTTTCTTTATCATCTGCCATAAAAGAGGTAGAGCGTGTGATTTTTTGTTTTTTATTGGTACGTTGCAAGGTCACATCCATACCTCTTTCAAACGCGCCACTGACTACTCTCATAAATGCAATTCTATCTCTATGTTTTGGATCCATATTCGCTTGAATTTTAAATATAAAACCCGAGAACTCGTCATCAAACGGGCTAACTTCAACTTCTTCATTCGTCTGACGAGCATTAGGCATAGGCGCATAATCTACATATGCATTCAAGAAATTTTGAACCCCGAAATTAGCCAATGCTGAGCCAAAAAATACAGGAGTTAAATCACCATTTAATAATGCTTCATTATCAAATTTTTCGCCAGCTTCTTCAACTAACATAAATTCTTCAATCGCTTGTTCGAAAGCACTATCATTGCTAATAGTGTGTTCTTCTTTAAGTTCATACTCATCATTTAAATGTAATACATTCTCTTCATCTCTAAAAGGTTCAATAGTTTTAGACTCACGATCGATAATACCAAAAAAGTTTTGACCCATTCCTATTGGCCAATTCATTGGATAGGTGTCAATATTTAATGTTTCTTCAATTTCTTCTAATAGTTCAAATGGTTCTTTACCTACACGGTCTAATTTGTTGATAAAAGTAAAGATAGGAATGCCTCTCATTTTACATACTTTAAATAATTTTAATGTTTGGGGTTCGATCCCTTTCGCACAATCGATAACCATTACTGCACTATCAACCGCCATTAATGTTCGGTATGTATCTTCAGAAAAGTCTTCGTGTCCTGGTGTATCTAGAATATTAATTTTATAATCATCATAATCAAATTGCATGACTGAACTGGTTACAGAAATACCACGTTCTTGTTCCACTTTCATCCAGTCACTGGTTGCAAATTTCCCTGTTTTTTTCCCTTTTACAGTACCCGCTTCACGAATAGCACCACTAAAATATAATAATTTTTCAGTTAGCGTCGTTTTACCAGCATCCGGGTGTGAGATAATAGCAAACGTCTTTCTTGATTCTATTTCTTCTTTTAAACTCATTCATTATTCTCCTTTAAATCCTTTATTATCCACTTAGATAACTGAGAAGCTATACGCAATGCTTCACTTTCTTCTTTAAATGTAAATAATTGCATTATTAACTCTTCATTTATTTCCTGTTCATTGAGTTGTACATTTAATTCTACAGACCAAAACATATCTGGAATAGCTATCATATAATAAGAATGATCCACATTTTCATATAGATATACATTGATTATTTCATTTTGTTCAGAAAGTTGCTTAATGATCATAGTTGGATTTTCCAAACTTTTTATACGCAGCTTCTAAACCAATTAAATCGTCACGATGTGGCACTTTCACGTGTCCTGGCATAATTTGATAAGGTTCTCTACCTTTAGAAGCAAGTACAACTGTATCACCTGGATTCGCGACTTCGATAGCATGTTTAATGCCTTCAGCTCGATCTTCAAATTCTACATAGTTATTATGTGTTGCCCCTTTAGCAAGTTCTGCAGTCAACATTTTAGGGTCGTCATCTGCTGGATTGTCAGGTGTAAAAATAACATAGTCTGCTCGACATGCAACAGCGCCCATTTCAGGCGTTTTTGTTAAATCACGTTCGCCAGCCATGCCTACTAAAAAGATGAGCTTTTGTTTAACAAAAGGTTGCACTGCGTCAATCAGTTTATTCATACCATCAGCAGTATGTGCATAATCAATAATTAAATCGATTGGAAGTGATGGATCTAAAACCTCTAGACGCCCTTCAACAGGTTCTAAAGATTTCACCACTTCTACGATATCTTTGAAATCGACTCCTTTACTCCACACTGCTATCATAGCTGCCATAAGATTTGAGATATTAAATTTACCTACATAGGGTGATGAAACATGATACGTGCCAAATGGAGTAGCAAAATCAAATTGTACACCTTGTAAAGATTCTTTGATATTTTGAGGCATAAACTGTGCTTCATTATCTATACCATATGTCAATATTTCAAATGGTGTTACCGTTTCTAAATATTTAGAGAAATCATCATCATTATTTAATACCACATACTTTTCTTTTGATAAATCTTCACCTAATTGACTAAATAGTAAAGATTTAGCATGTCCATAAGCTTCCATTGTGCCATGAAAGTCTAAATGATCTTGGGTTAAATTTGAAAAAATAGCTACATCAAATTCTACCCCTCTTAATCGTCCTAGAGCTAATCCATGACTTGAGACTTCCATAGTCATTGCTTCAGCTTTACTATCTACAGCTTGCTTAATTTTCTTAGTAAGCAATACAGTTTCAGGAGTAGTATTTGCCCCTTTTGTTTTTTCTTCATTAATTTGAAATCCATTCGTACCTAAATACGCACTATTTTTGTCTAATCCTCTATAAATTAAGTGAATCATTGTCGCGATTGAAGTTTTACCATTTGTACCAGTGACGCCAAAGGTAGTGAGTTGTTGACTTGGATAATCAAATAATGTATGCGCTAATATACTGGCTACTCTTAAAGTATCAGGTACAATAACTTGTGTGACTTCTCCTTTAACTTCTTGCTTACGGTTTACAACTATAATTTTAGTTCCTTGGTCAATGACGTTTTGACAAAATCTATGACTATCTACAGTATATCCTTTAGAGGCTACAAAGATACTTTCTCCACTAGCAGTTCGAGAATCTGTAGTAATATCAGTGATATCTATATCTAAAGTTCCTATAACTTGTTTAACTCTTATTTTATTGAACAACTCATTCGCATTCAAAATGTATCGCTCCTTTTTTTCAATATCTCTATTATACACATTTTAAAGTTGTTGATAAATTTATTCTCACCTAAAAAAGTAAATTCTGAACTACTCAAAATCAAATAATTTTTGTATCTTCTATATTATTAATATTAATTCCAAGTTAATTATTTATAAATTTTTTCTTATCTTAGTGTAAGTCCCATACATTTCACTTTATTAGTGCTAGGATAAGGGTATAAAGTTAAAGTAATCATTGTTCGAATATGCTATAATTCACTATAAATAAATTTTATGACTTTCTTGAATGAAATACATATTATTTATCCTAGTGTGTATTTTTACTGTAATACATCATTCGATGGATTAAACTTAAATTATTGGAGGGTGACTATTAATGGTTACTCAAAATAAAAAGATATTGATTATCACTGGATCATTTGGGAATGGTCATTTACAAGTGACACAAAGTATTGTCAATCAATTGAATGACATGAATCTACCTCATATTTCTGTTATTGAGCATGATTTATTTATGGAAGCACATCCCATCCTTACGTCTATTTGTAAAAAATGGTATATCAATAGCTTTAAATATTTTAGAAATATGTATAAAAACTTTTATTATAGTCGACCAGATGAATTAGATAAATGTTTTTATAAATACTATGGTTTAAATAAACTGATTAACCTACTTTTAAAAGAAAAGCCTGACTTGATTTTAATGACTTTTCCAACGCCCGTGATGTCAGTATTAACTGAACAATTTAACATGCGTATCCCTATCGCAACAGTCATGACGGATTATCGTCTACAAAAAAACTGGATTACTCCAAATTCTCATAGATATTATGTAGCTACTAAAGATACAAAAGAAGACTTTGTAAACGTTGGTGTACCGGCATCTTTAATTAAAGTCACGGGTATCCCTATTTCTGATAAATTTGAAGCGGATATTGATCAACAGGCTTGGCTAAAAAAATATCATTTAGACCCTAAAAAAACTACTATTCTTATGTCTGCAGGTGCTTTTGGAGTATCAAAAGGTTTTGAACATATGATAGAACGTATCTTAGAAAAAAGTCCTCATTCTCAAGTCGTTATGATTTGTGGTAGAAGTAAAGGACTTAAACGTAATTTGGAAGCTAGATTTAAATCTTACGACAACGTTCTCATTTTAGGATATACAAAACATATGAATGAATGGATGGCTTCAAGTCAATTAATGATTACTAAACCAGGTGGGATTACGATATCCGAAGGTTTGACAAGAAGTATCCCAATGATTTTCTTAAATCCTGCTCCAGGACAAGAACTAGAAAATGCGTATTATTTCCAAGAAAAAGGGTATGGTAGAATTGCTGATACTCCTGAAGATGCAATTGACATTGTCTCTGAATTAACACATGATTCGAACAAATTAACTCTAATGATAAATACAATGCGTCAAGATAGAGTAGATTATTCAACCCATCGACTTTGTATCGATTTATTGAATATGCTCGATCATTCATCTCAACAGCAAGAAATTTATGGAAAGGTGCCATTATATGCCAAGTTCTTTGTCAAACAATAAAAGCGTAAGTAAAAACTTTAAAATAATGCTCGTTATTTTATTTTTAATGGAATTTGCTAGAGGAATGTATGTATTAAGTTATGTTAACTATTTACCTACTGTAACCTCTATCGCTGTAGCTGTGACTTCAGTAGCACTATCTATTCATTTTATTTCAGATGCAGCTACAAACTTTGTGATTGGTTTTTTATTAAAGAAATTCGGGACTAAAATCGTCCTTAATTTAGGTTTTTTATTAGCTTTTTTAAGCTTGTTTCTAATTATTTTCTTTCCAGCTAATCCCATCATTATCATCATTAGTGCAATTATGCTAGGGATTGCAGTAAGTCCAATATGGGTAATCATGTTATCTAGTGTGGAAGAAAGTCAACGTGGCAAACAAATGGGTTATGTATACTTTTCATGGTTATTAGGTTTGCTTGTAGGCTGGGCGTTTATGAATGTTCTAGTCAAAATACATCCAACGCGATTTGCATTTGCGATGTCTCTTGTCGTTATCATTGCATGGATACTTTATTATTTTGTAGATGTAAAACTCACAAATTATAATACTAAACCTGTGAAAGAACAATTAGGTCAAATCGTAGAGGTAATGAAACGTCATATGATTTTATTCCCAGGTATTTTGTTGCAAGGTGCTTCAATATCAGCTTTGCTTCCAATATTGCCGACGTATGCTACAAAAGTTGTGGGGGTAACAACTATTGAATATACTGCTGCTATCGCTATTGGTGGTATTGGTTGTGCAATATCAATGTTATTTTTATCTAAAATGATCGATAAAAATAGCACTGGCTTTATGTATACCGTTATTTTTGTAGGATTCATATTGTTTACGCTATTTATTTTTGGTCTCTCACTAGTTAACAATATTATTGTTGTTTGGATAGTTGCCGCCTTTATAGGTTTAATGTATGGCATTTTATTACCTGCTTGGAATACTTTTATGGCTGGACATATCGATCCATCTGAACAAGAAGAAACTTGGGGTGTATTTAATAGCGTCCAAGGCTTTGGTTCAATGATTGGTCCTCTTTTCGGAGGCCTTATCGCTCAATTCTCAAATGGATTAAATAATACATTCTATGTCTCAGCTTTGATTTTTCTATTACTCGCTATTTTTTATGGCATTTATTTTATCAAAAGTAGAAAGCATCAAAAATATTCTTAAAAAAAGAAGTCAAAACTAAAATGTTTTGACTTCTTTTTTTATATACATATTATGCTAGTTTAAAACTATCAACAATGTTCCATCTATCTTCATCTTCATTGTAATGTAACAATGAAAGTTCATCGATGGTTTCTCTATGGTCTATCCCTGCAAGCTTCACTTGACCAAATATATCTTCAAATTCTTGACTCGTTAAGCCTTGAGCAATCGTAAAATGAGGAACGAATGGATGTTCAGCTTTACCATAAAATGATTCGGTATTAAATGTATTAAATAAATTTTCTAATTCTTCTGTTTTTTCTACTTTAAAATAAATAACATTATTTGTCGGTTTAAAGCTTGAAGCTTTTGTCACGTGGACCTCTACAGGTTTAAATCCATCTAATGTTTGTTTAACTTCGTCTTTAAATGAATCTAATTCTGTTTCTTTAAGTTCAAAGTGAGGTTTAATCGTAATATGTGGCATAATACGTGCATACTCAGTATCATAACGCTTACGATAGCCATCTACTTCATTTTGAAATGATTGTGACGGAATAAGTGCTAATCCTATCTTCATTGAAATTCCTCCTTTGTTTAACATACTTCTATTATATCAAAATTCTATTTAATACGTTATTAGATACAACATTTTTTGAAAAGGCTTTCAAAAAAGATTTGTAAACTATTAATATGTACTATTATTTATTATTATTTAAAAAATAATAGAGAATATCTCCGATCATAGGTTTCCATGATTTCCAATTATGACTACCATTAAATTCATTGTATACGTAAGTGACACGCTCATCTTGTTCAATAAGGTTTGATAGCTTTCTATTTGGAGTTAAAAAATCAGCTTGCTCACCAGTCGTTGGTAATTTAAAATCGACTTCATCTCTACCAATCGCATGCCAAATTGTTAATCGATTACGTTGCTTACATGTCTCAAATTTTTCAAGAACAGTATGATCTGAGTGCGGACTAAACATAGCTATTTGACTAAATATTGAAGGATAAGTCAATGAAGTAAGAAAGGCAATACTTCCAGCTAAACTATCTCCTATTAATAATCTAGAATTTCCCACTTTATATGTAGGAAACGTTTGATCAATGAAAGGTAAAAGTTCTTTAACTACTGACTGAATCGTCTTTTGACTACGACTACCTTGAGGATGAAACTCTTCTCTACGTTTCTCAACATCTTCATAATGAAATCCAACAATAATGGCACGTTCAATACGTTCTTCTTTTCTTAGACGTTCATATTCATGCTGAATCCTTCCAAATCGGAAAAAGTCCAATCCATCAAAACAAATAATCACCTGAGACTTAAATAATTCAGTAAAATCTTCTGGAAGATAAATCGACAATGTGATATCTCTTTCTAGAATTTTACTATTTAAAATATATTTATTAATTTTTCCAGCTTTAAATTCTTCCATATTATCCTCTCTCCTTCATATATATTCATATTGTATCAATTTTATTTATTAGTGACAGTGATATAAACGTTTATAATAAGCTTTTTTATTTTAGATTCTATATACTTTTTTAAGAGAATTAGGAATTGTTTAATTAAGCTCATCTATTTTTATACAATTAAATATTATAATATAATTATTTTTTAGTTAATCAATTTTTCCTTTTTAACATCTCTTATTTAAGATATACTTATTACTAATGAATTGATTACTTTAGGAGGAAGTAAGTCTATGCTTAATAAAGTATGGTTTCGAACTGGAATTTTCTTAATCATCCTGTTCGTACTTATAAAGTTATTTATGGAAGTGCATAGTGTATTTACACCTATAGCAACTATTATAGGTTCAGTGTTTCTTCCATTCTTATTAAGTGGATTTTTATTTTATATCTGCTTACCTTTTCAAACACTTTTGGAAAAATGGGGTTTCCCACGTTGGGCAAGTATTTTAACTATCTTTATCGTATTAATCGCTATTATCGCTATCGTAGTAGCTTTCATTGCTCCTATTATTATTTCTAATGTTAATAATTTAATCAAAGCAACACCAACTTTACAACGTGATGCAGAACAAGTGGTTAATTTCTCATTAAATCAAATGGATAAATTACCAAGTGATGTAACAGCGAAAATTAATTCAGCAATGAAATCAATCAGTGATAGTTTAACTGGTATATTAGCAAATTCAATCACTTATATCACATCTCTTATTTCAACCATTTTCTTATTGATTATGGTACCGTTCTTCTTGATTTATATGTTAAAAGATCATGAAAAATTTATTCCAGCAATTGGTAAATTTTTCAAAGGAGAACGTAAAGTTTTTGTTGTTGATTTACTCAAAGATTTAAATTATACCTTAAAATCGTATATTCAAGGTCAAGTTACTGTTAGTTTCATCTTAGGTATTATTCTTTATATTGGTTATAGCCTTATTGGGTTACCTTATACACCATTGCTTGTATTATTCGCTGGTGTAGCAAACTTAATCCCATTTTTAGGACCTTGGTTATCATTTGCGCCTGCTGCAATATTAGGGATTATCGATGGTCCATCAACATTTATTTGGGTCTGTGTTGTTACATTAATTGCACAACAACTTGAAGGTAATGTCATCACACCTAACGTCATGGGTAAATCACTAAGTATTCATCCACTTACAATCATTGTTGTTATCTTAGCAGCGGGTGATTTAGGAGGATTCACACTTATTTTAATTGCTGTTCCACTTTATGCAGTATTAAAAACAATAGCAAGAAATGTATTTAAGTATCGTCAACGTATCATTGATAAAGCAAATAGCGATGTTAAAGATTAAATTAATTATTAATGCTTTTTAATTACTTATTGCGGATAGAACATATTCTATTCGCAGTTTTTTTTATGTCATATCACATTGAATAATATAAAGCTAGAAGAGGGATAAAATTCATTTTTAAGTCGCCGTTCTACATCATCAATGCATCCCCAATTTGCGTTGAACGTCGATGTTCTTATTGAAAGTTTCTATGTTCTAGCCTTGGAACTGAAATTGAATAAAGCTTGATACAAATGCATTTTCAATTCAGTCATCAACTGTCGATTTATAAAAAAAGTCTAAGACAACTCATTGTCTCAGACTCTTGAATTTATTATATATCTTATAACTATTTTTCAATTTAAACTTATTTAATTGCGTGGAAACCACTATCTACGTGGATATTTTCTCCAGTTACACCACTTGAAAAATCACTTAATAAATAAGCAGCAGTTCTACCCACTTCTTCTTGATCTACATTACGTCTTAACGGTGCACGTTCTTCAACTTCTTTAAGAATTAAATTCAATCCACCTACACCTTTAGCACTTAATGTACGAATTGGTCCAGCAGAAATTGCATTGACTCGAATATTATCTGGGCCTAAATCATATGCTAAATATTTAACATTTGCTTCAAGACTTGCTTTTGCAACACCCATCACATTATAATTTTGAATTGCAAATTCTCCGCCTAAATAAGTTGTAGCTACAATACTACCCCCATTCGGCATAATTTTTTTCGCTTCATGAGCTACAATTGTTAATGAATATGAACTAATATCTTGTGCAAGTAGGAATCCTTCACGAGATGTTTCAGAAAAACGACCACGTAAATCTTCCATATTAGCAAATGCAATTGAATGATAGACGCCATCAATAGTTCCAACTTCTTCACCAATTTTCGCAAAGCCATTAATGACATCTTCATCTTTTTGAACATCTATTTGATACAAATGATGCTCTTTTTGATTTAATTGGCCTAATAATTTTTCTAATTCTTTTTTACTGCGCTCTTTACGATATGTAAATACGAGATGAGCACCTAATTCGTCTAATACTTTAGCTACGCCAAAACCAATACTACGTTTATTAGCGATACCCATAATGACAAAGGTTTTATTTTCTAAATTAATCATATAAATTATCTCCTTATATTACTTTATATTAATTCGTTCATTATAAACGTTTTTAACATACATATTTTACCATTGTTAATAATATTTAATAAAGTAATAATAAATTTTCAAATCATCTCAATAAAAAGAGAGGTACATAAAGTAATGTATCTTTTTATGTTATTTTTCAAAGATACCCTTTATTTTGTCCTCTCTTTTAAATAGATTAATAATAAAATTCTAATTCAGATTTGAGTTCATCTACATATTCTTTAGAACCTGTTACAATTAAACGGTCTTTATATCTAAGTTGCGTATCTCCATGTGGTACAATGGATTCATTATTTCTAACAATACGTACAAATATGATGTCCCCACCAAATGGGAAATGACGCAATAGAATATTTTCGTATTTATAATTTAACATTTCAATTTCATATAGTGAAGTTTCAACGTTACTTAAAATATTTAGCATATTTGGTGTTTCAATTAAACCTTTTAAGAAAATTTTATTACTAATAAAATTACTAAATACTTCAATACCATCTGTTTTTAACTCTTCATCATCACCACTATTTTCTAGTCGACAAATAACTCTGTTTACACCATGAGATTTAGCTAATTTTGCTATCATTTTATTTAAGCCATCATCATTAGCAGAACATACGACAATATCTTGATTAAATAAGCCAAGTCTCTCTAATAAACTTTCTTCATATTCACTAATTTCAATAACAGTCACATTGTCAGGTAAATTACGCTGATCACCTAAATCTTTACGGTAAAACAACGTTATATTATATAACTGTGAAGTCAGATTTTGAACAATTGGAATAGTCAATTGATTTTTACCAATTAACGCAATATCAATTTTCCGGTTCACTTCATCTGGAATTGGGAATAATTTTTTAAATACAACAGGTACAAATACACATGTAATAATTGCACTTAATATTAATATTCCTGACATTTCAGAAGTAATTGCTTTTAATTCTTCAGCAATTTTTGCTGCAGCAATAACAAGCGAAAGTGTTGATGTTAATAAAAATGCTGATGCAATAGTTGTTTTAGTATCAAACCATCTTCGAATAAATAAGACAGGAATCAACTTAGAAACGATAAAGGACAATATAAGTATCGGAATTATAATAAGTAAAGAGGGTTCTTTAATTAAAGATGGTATATCTAAATCTACACCGACCATAATAAAGAATATCGGTATAAAGAATCCGTATCCAAATGAATCTAAAGTATGAATGATTTCTTCATCAGGTTTTAACAGTGATACAACTACACCAGCTAAAAAAGCACCTAATATATATTCAGCACCAACACCCTCAGCAAGAGCAACCAGTAAAATGATTAATGCAAAAATGGCCCGTATACCAATTTGTGTTGTACCACCCATTAAGCGTTGCATAAAATTTAACCGTTTAAATACAGAACCTAACAAATAAAATATTGCAGTAAACACGATTAAAATTGCAGATAGCCAAATTGACCCTCCGCCTTCACCATTGATTCCACCATAAATAGTTAATAAAACCATCGTAAATAAATCTGCTAATACTGCTACTAATAATATAAATTGTCCTATTGTTGTGCGCATGATATTCATTTCTTTAAGTGTTGGCACAACTACACCCAATGAAATAGTTGAAATAATAATGACCATTAATAATACATCATCTACAAAGCCTAACCATTTAAATGCAAATGCTAAAATGATTGAAAGCACCATTATTAATGAAAAAACTGTAAGTGCTAATTGTAAATGACTTGGTAAATTCTTTTCATTTTTATCAATACCCTGTCTCTTTCTTGTGTCTTTTTTAAATGCGCTGAAATCAATTTCCAATCCACTTAAAAACATTAAAAAGATAAAACCTAATGTTGACAGAATATTTAACATTTCATCTTTGTGGACAAGTCCTAAAAATGAATTTCCTATAATAATTCCCATTAATATTTCAGCTACGACAACAGGTAAAAAAGTGACGTTTAATCGATTAACAATAATCGGTGTAAGAAATGCTGCGACGACGACTATGACCAAAGAAAAAAATCCCATTTCATCCCCCTATGTTAGATATGACATAAATGTTGTTGCAAGTCCAAAATAAATTAACATACTTACAATATCATTGATAGTTGTAATAAATGGTCCACTTGCGACAGCAGGATCGATATGAATTTTATTCATTAAGATTGGAATCATTGAGCCTACTAACGTACCTACTGTCATGGCAATAGTTAAACTTGCACCTACAATCAGTGCCAAGAAGGGTTGACGATAAATAATGACAATAATTAAGAATAAAATCACTGCACATACAAAACCAGTGATTAACCCACTACCTGCTTCTTTTAAAGCTATTTTAAGTTTACTTTTTTCTTTAATATCACCATTAGAAATATTACGAACAGACACTGCTAATGATTGTGTTCCTGAATTTCCTGACATCCCACTTATAATAGGGATAAATGCTGCTAATAATGCAACTTGCGACAAGGTATCTTCAAAACCACCCAGAATCGTTGCTGTTATCATACCTAAAAATGTTAAAATAATAAGCCACGGTAATCTCTTCAATGCTTTCTTAAATACTGATTGATCAGTAGACTTAGTATCAGAAACCCCCGCTAAACGTGAATAATCTTCATCTGCTTCTTCATTTACAACATCTAAAATATCATCTATTGTGATAATCCCTACTAAATGATGTTGATAGTCGATCACAGGCATAGCAATAAAGTCATAATCTTTCATTTTTTGAGCAACACGTTCTTGATCTTCTTCTACATTTACACTTACAACACGTCGAATCATTACTTCTTCAACATGAGCATCAATATTTGCTACAATTAAATCTTTCAAAGATAGAACACCTACGAGTTGACCGGCAGTATCAACGACATAAATCACATATATCGTTTCTGCGTCAGGTGCTTGACTTTTAACTAGCATGAGTGCCTCTTTTACAAATGTACCAATATCCAATGAAATATATTCAGTAGTCATGATACCGCCAGCAGTATCTTCTTCATAATGTAATAACTTTTTGATTTTATCTGTGACTCTGTTATCCATCAAAGCTAATAAACTGGCAACTTTTGAGTTAGATAATTCATTTAGAATATCAACTGCGTTATCTGTAGACATATTTTCTAATACTTCACTTGCATAATGTGCATGCATTGAATCAAATAATATTTCATATTCTTTCCCCTCAATATCTAATTGATTAAAAAATCTACTCACTTCTTGAGGCGATAAAAATTCGAATATTCTTTGTCTATTCTGATTCGTTGTATTTTCAAAATATTCACTTTGTTCATATTGATGTAAAGTTAGAAATTCTTTTCTGAATTGATCTATATCATTGCGGTTTAAACTGTCATCTAGTAGTTTTTGATTGTATACTTTATTATGTTGTATGTCAGTTGTTTCTGTATTTAATGACATCAAATGTACCTCCTAATTTTAATTTACACTTTGATATATTTTTTCTAAGTTTTTATAGTCTAAAATAATCTCGATTTCTTTATTATATATTGGATGTCTAAATTTTACTTTATAACACTGTAAAGATTGTGTTTGAATCCGAGGATGAAAACCATCATATAAGTCATCCCCAATAAGTGGATGACCAATATGCTTAAAATGAACTCTAATTTGGTGTGTTCGTCCAGTATGTAATTTAACTTCACATAAACTTGCACTGTGATGACTACTCAACGTTTTATATTCAGTTTTTGCATGTTTACCAGATGGCGTAATACACCGAGTAATAATACTATCTTTGTTTCTACCAATAGGTGCCTCTATCATAGATTGTTCTTTAGTTTTACCGTAACACACACATATATATCGCTTATCTATTTCAAATGTCGACATAAGGTGATGAAGATGACCATGTTTAGTAAAGATAACGATGCCCGTCGTATTACGATCTAATCTTGTAACAATATGAGGTACTACATATTGTACTTTATTTGTAGAATGATTTAAATAATACATCACGCGCTCAATTAAACTATCATGAGGATGTTCTCTTGAAGGTGCACAATTTAAATGCACCGGTTTTGAAACGATAATTAAATATGTATCTTCATATAATATTTCAATATGTTTGTTTGAAGGACGAAGATATGTACTTGGAACTTCTTCCGGCAGTTTAACAATAAGTTGATCATCTTTTTTCAACATATATCTAACTGTCACAGGTTGCCTATTAATAATTAAAGCGCCATCACGTTTAATGGCGCTAATTGTTTTCTTTGAATAATTATGACGTTGTAAAAATGTCTTAAGCATTTCTTCGCTATGAATATGGTATACAAATTTCATCAATCATCTTCACTTTCAATAAACGAATCATGAACTCTTTTCCAAAAAGGAAATGGTCTAAACCTAGCAAAACGAACTTTTTCATTTGCGACCCTAAATTGAATGTCGCTCACATTTTTATGTTTTAGACTGACATGGTCAATTGTTGTTCTAATTGTATTATGATTTACAGGTGTAATCAAACATGTATGATGCTTAGGTAATACTAATGGTGAACCTACCGTTCTAAATACTCTATTATTAATAGATGCAATTTCAGCAATTTGCATGGCTTCAAGAGAAGGATGAATCAGTGCACCACCTAGTGCTTTATTATAAGCCGTCGACCCAGAAGGTGTAGAAATACATAGACCATCCCCTCTAAATCGTTCAAAATGTTTACCTCTAATTGCGACATCTGCTACTAATGTTGATCCATTTTCAGTTTTCATAGTTGCTTCATTGAGTGCTAGATAGCGTGTTTCATTCTTAGTATTGTTATATTTAACAATAATTTCAAGTAATGGATATTCAATCACTTGAAATTCAGAATGATGAATTTCATCAATCAATTTTTCAACTTCATGAGGTAACCAGTCTGCGTAAAAACCTAAATGACCAGTATGTACTCCAACGAATGCTACATTTGATAACATATGACTATACTGATGAAAAGCTTGCAAAAGTGTTCCATCTCCACCGACAGATATTACTATTTCTGGATTTTCTGTATCCTCCATCATATGAAAAGAGTTCATTTGATTCATCATTTTATGTTTAAGCGTGTTTGATTTAGAGTCACCTTTAGATAAAATCGTATAACGCATGTATTGACACCTCATCAGTCATGTTTTTTTGCACGTTTTTGAGTATAATATTTTTGAGCTTCTTGTATTTCCTCTTTAATTTCAGACATCTCTTCATCTAATAAGTAAGCCGCTTCAGCAGCTCTTTCTAGACGATGTTGTATCTCAGCAGGATAATCTCCATCATATTTATATCTTAATGTATGTTCGATTGTAGCCCAAAAATTCATTGCTAATGTTCGAATTTGAATTTCAGCTAATATCATTTTTTGACCACTTAATGTTTCAATTGGATACTCGATAATTACATGATATGAACGATAACCACTTTGTTTTGTATTGTTAATATAATCTCTTTCTTCTACAACTTTAAAATCTTGTCGTTGTCTAAGCATGTTAACAACTACATCAATATCATCAACGAATTGACACATCATCCTTAAACCAGCTATGTCGTACATTTCTTCACGTAATCGATCAAAAGGAATTCCCCTTTTATTCGCTTTATCAATGATACTTGTAATAGGCTTTACACGACCAGTTACAAATTCAATGGGTGAGGCGTTGTCTCCAACTTCATATTGCTTACGTAAGCCTTTTAATTTCACCTTTAATTCATCGACTGCTTGTTTATATGGTGTTAAAAATTGCTCCCATTGATTCATATGGTTCCACTCCGTTTCACTTTAGTTCGAAAGTTTCTTCAACTGCTGAAACAAACTCCTTACCATAGTTATTATTTCCTTCAACATTTTCTAGGATATAACTTAATTCATCTTGAAAATGTTCTAATTCTAATTCATCGTTAATAATTACTTTTTTATCTCTATTATTATGTAACATTGACCACGTCTCTTGTACAAAAATCAAATATGAATACGACGAGCCATCATCTAATAAATAAGCAAAACTAAAATTATCACTATCTACAAGCATTTGTCCTACTTCATCTAATCCATCAGTTGGATCTTCTGAGTAGCAATAAATGCTATCATCTTTGATTTTAATTTCATTTACATATATACGCATGCTTGTTCCTCCTTATTATTCCTTATTAGTTTAACATAATTTAACTTTCAAACACACATTAGAGTACCATAGTTCAAGTATGCTCTAAACGATTAAATATTTAGCTCCATATATTTTATTTTTAGTATTGTTATTACTTTAATTTTTTACAAATGTCCGTCATAATGAACTACAATAATATACTAAAGATTTTCTAATGAGGTGTAATTATGAGTACTAATAATGAAATTGAATTTAAGCAATTAATTGATTTCAATACATATAACGCGATTAAAGATTCTTACTTTAAACAATTCACACCATTCACTCAAACAAATTATTATATTGAATCACCTAGTTTCAAACTACGTGATCATCGTTCTGCTTTAAGAATACGTGTTAAACAAAACACATTTGAAATCACACTAAAAGTACCAGCTAAAGTTGGCTTGATAGAATATAATCATCCAATCGATATTAAGCCTCATATTGGACAAACAATTGTCAAATCAACATTACCTAACGATATTCAAAAAATTCTTACTGAATTTGATATTGAAGAAAACGAATTAAGTGTTTTAGGTGCATTGACAACTGAAAGATTAGAAGTTGAATTTCAAAATGAACTATTAGTATTAGATAAAAGTCAATACTTTGATAAAACAGACTATGAACTAGAATTTGAAGTCAATGATTATCAAATAGGCTTTGAAAAGTTTCAAAATTTATTAAAACAATTTGACTTAGTTCATGAGCCCCCTAAAAATAAAGTTCAACGCTTTTTTGAATATCAAGCTCAATTAGGATAGATATGAGATGAACTTGTGAAAAGTCAAATTACTTTTAAATGTAAAAATTCATGTTATATTAGAAATATATTAATAGAAATTGGTGATACTATGGCTACAACACCTTATGATGTAATAGGAGAAAAAGCTTTGTATGATATGATTGATTATTTCTACTTTCTTGTAGAGAATGATCAAAGAATCAACCATTTATTTCCTGGAGATTTTAAAGAAACAAGTAGAAAGCAAAAGCAGTTCTTAACACAATTTCTAGGAGGTCCTGATTTATACACTCAAGAACATGGTCACCCAATGTTAAAAAAAAGACATATGGAATTTAGAATTACTACTTATGAAAGAGATGCATGGTTAGAAAATATGTATAAAGCAATCAATAAAGCTCAATTTCCAGCAGGAGTTGGCGAATACTTGTATGAAAGATTGCGTTTAACTGCTAACCATATGGTGAATTCCTAAATATAATTGAAGGTGAGTTAAACATGGCTGAAGAACTTAAAATTGTAGATAATGCGAGTCGTGAAAACACTAATCTGTCACCTGTAAATAAAATAGAAATTTATTCATTCTTTGATCCTTTTAATAAAGATTGTTTTAAATTATCCGCAATTATTTCTAAATTAAGAATTGAGTATAATCAATATATTCGAATCAGACATATTTTGAATCCTTCATTAAAGGTTTTGACTAAATGTCAAGCTCAAAGTACTTCAGATTTTGATAATATTGCTTTAGCATATAAAGCTGCTGAATTACAAGGTAGATTAAGAGCGGAACGTTTTATTCATTTAATGCAAAACGAAATTATACCGAAAAAAGATATTATCACTGAAGAAATGATTTGTAATTGTATTAAAAATGCTGGTTTAGATTATGATGTTTTCAAAGAAGACTTACAAAAAAATAAACTTACCGAAAGTTTGAAAATAGATTTGCATATTGCAAGAGAAATGGAAATTGAACAAGCGCCTTCACTTGTATTTTTTAGTGAAGATGTACATGAAGAAGGTTTGAAAGTCGAAGGCCTTTATCCTTATCATATTTATACTTATATTATTAATGAATTAATGGGATGCCCTATCGAAAAAGAATTACCTCCAAATCTCGAAACTTATATTCAATCCAAACAATTAGTAACGATGGAAGAATTGCTTACTATTTATGAATGGCCGGAAAAATTACTCGTAAAAGAATTGAAAAAATTAGCTTTACAACAAAAAGTTGAAAAACTAAATTATCCTGACGGCGAATTTTGGCAATCTAAAATGCCTAAGAAATAACAAAGAGCGATCACTTATATGAAGTGTATCGCTCTTTTTATATTAACTTGATTTAATAATTAAGCATAAAAAAAACGCCGTGTCTGATTACACGACGCTAAACAAAGGGGATGGGAGAAATTTTTCACTTCAAACAAAGGGGTATGTTTGTTATGTGATTAATTTCATGTATATAATATAACACGCTCAAAACGTCGTTTCAATATTAAACTACATTTCCACCCTAAATGTCACAAATTAGACACATTGAAAACGAATACACTCTTTTTAGTGCTTCATTAATTTTTCAAATGCTTTTAATTTTTGTTCAAAAACTTCACACGCTTGCTCTATAGGTTCTGGTGTAGTCATATCTACACCCGCATTCTTAAGAATTTCAATTGGGTAATTAGAACTACCTTTTTTCAAGAATTCATTTATATATCTTTCAACAGCAGGCTGTCCTTCTGTTAAAATTTGATGACTTAAACTTTGAGCTGCACTGTATCCAGTTGCATATTGATATACATAATAATTCATATAGAAGTGTGGAATACGAGACCACTCTTTACTAATATGATCATCTGTTTCTACTACATCACCGAAGTATAGTCTATTTAATTTAGCATACTCTTCATTCATACGAGTTGAAGTTAATGGTTCTCCCGCTTCCTCAATTTGATGAATTTTGTGTTCAAATTCAGCAAACATAGTTTGACGGAATAATGTTGCTCTGAAACGCTCAAGTTCTTGGTTTAGTAATAATAAACGTCGATCATCATCTAAATGTTTATCCATATAATCACTTAGTAGAGCTTCATTACATGTTGAAGCAACTTCAGCTACAAAGATAGAATAATCACTAGAGTTTGATGGTTGATTTTTACGACTAAAGTAACTATGTGCAGAATGTCCAAATTCATGAACAAGTGTATATAAATCAGAGATAGTATCAGACCAATTTAATAAAATAAATGGATTAGTTAAATGTGCGCCTGAAGAATAACCACCTGAGCGTTTTCCTTTATTCTCATAAACATCTACCCAACGATGATTTAAACCTTCTTTCACTACATCTAAATATTCTTTTCCCATTGGTTCTAGGGCTTTTAGCATCCATTCTTTAGCTTCGTCATATGGCATTTCAAATTTAACATCTTTAACTAATGGAGTATAGATGTCATACATTTTCAAATCATCAATACCTAAAAGTTCTTTTCTCAATTGAGTGTATTTATGCAACAATGGAAGATATTTGTGAACTGTTGCAACTAAATTATCATATACTTCTTCAGGAATATGATTATTACTTAAAGCGCGTTCACGTGCCGTTTTATAGTTATGCGCACGCGCATTGAAAATATTTTTCTTAACTTCACCAGCTAAAGTTGAACCTAATGTATTGTTATATGCACCATACGCCTCATATAAGTTGTTGTAAGCTGACTGACGTAATTTACGATCATCTGATTCTAAATATTTAATAAATGTACCTTGTGTTAAAGGATGTTTTTTCCCATCTTTATCTACTGCATCTTTAAACTCTAAATCAGCGTTACTAAACATACCATAGACATTTTCTGGAGTTGATAATGCATCTTGCGCTTGGGTTAATAATTTTTCTTTATCAGCATCTAAAATATGCGGACGTTTTTCATTAATTAATTTCAAGTCAAATGCATAACGTTTTAAATCATCGTTACTCTTAATAAAAGATTCTAATTTCTCTTCATCAATTTGCAAAATCTCTGGAACTAAGAAACTCCATGCTGAGCTAATTTTTATGATGAGTTGATGCGCACGAGATTCAAAACCAGTATATTTATCGTTAGATGTATCTTGGTCTTGTTTTAGATGTGCATAAACATATACCTTTTCTAATTGTGTTCCAATCTCATCTTCTAAAGCTAAAGCATTATATAAAGTTTTAGCACTATCTCCTAGATGTCCTTTAAATTGTTCTTCTTTACCTAGATAGCTCTCTACCTCTTTTAATACCTTTTCAAAAGCTTCATCGCTTTCAAAAATAGTTGTTAAATCCCAAGTTTCATTTGGATATTTTCGTTCTTGCTCTTCTCTAGTAAGTTGTTGACTCATACATGTACCTCCTAAATGAATTAATGTTATAATTTTCTCATTCTTTTATTTATTTTGCACGTTTAAACTCCCGCTTATTTGTTGAATATAATCATCTATTAACTTTAAAGTAATTTCTTCTTTATTAATATCCAGTAGATAAAATTGTCTGAATTTCAAATACGACATTAAATACTGCTTGGGAAGATTATGTTTTAACAACAACTTCAGCTTGAGTTGCCATTGTACTGGATGATTTTCAATAAAAATTTGATACGAAAAAATATAACCTGTATCTCTACATACCTCATCGTCAGTTATTTGTAATTGATACATAGCACTTAAAGACGGTTCTAGCACTGAACGTTTTTTTCTACAATTAAAAATATAACGACTGATATGTCTATTTGACAATTTATAACAATATGACTCATTCTTTTGTTCATTGAATGATAACAATTCAGAAATTTGAATCATTCGTCTATGCGCAATAAATTTTCGGCCACCAATATGTTGTATATTGACATATTTTACTATAAGTTGTTTTTCATGCTCCCAACTATATAGTGTTCTATCAATCGGATTAATGAAATAAGCTTGAAATGTGTTCAAGTATAAATAACCCTTATGATATTGTACTTGTTCGATAATCCAAATAACTGCTACTCCAATTTGTTCAAGTCCTCTTGATCGAGATTTGACCTCTTTTATACTTATTCTTGAAAATTGAACTTCTATAGCTACTTTTGCATTCACAAGAATATCAGGATACTGTATAATTTCAGAAAAATAAGGCTCTATTTCAACATTAAAGTGATATTGTTTTAGACGTTGAGCAATAAAAAATTTAACGTAGTAATGTTTTTCTGTTTCATTTTTCATACATCTTCTTTTAGTTTGAGAAACATGAGCAAAATGCGGAATCTTTTTTAACCCTTTTTTTAAAAGAAGTTTTTCTTTGCAATATGGACATCGGTATTCTTCAGTAATGATAGCTTGATGAGCATATACAGTTTCATTATTACGATTAATCGCTACTAACATGCATTCACCTCATACTATTAAACGTTTAAGGTGATTCATTTACTTTAAAAAAAGAGAGTAGAAAAGAAATTCATTTTAAATTTCTTCTCTACTCTCGATTAATCGTTATATATTATTCTACTGAATCAGTAAAATAACGACGTACTTGTGAAGTAACATTATGACTCATAATAATTTTAGCATAATCATTTAAATACACTTCTGTCTTATCACTAGGATAAGCGAATTCAAGTAATTGACTATAGCTATCATTAATTGTCTCTTGGCTAACAGTACTATCGAAGTGAATTGCATAGTAGTAATGTGAATCACTCATATACAATAAATCTTCAAACTCATCTGTAGATAGATTATGATGATAAGCGTAATGAATGACTTCTTCTAAGTCTTCGAATTTCACAATAATTGTTCTTAAACTAGAACGTTGTTGTGATGATTTACGTTTAGATTTATCTGCTTGTTTTTGTTGTGCACGTTGTTCAAATAAATCTTCAATACTTTCTTCTTGTTCTAATGTATTAGCTAGCAATTCATTCACTTGTTCCTCAAATTGTTCATTTGCATGATTATCTGACATGTTCATTGCTTCTTCATTTTTAGATTTAGAGATTGTAACTTCCACGCCTTTTTCAAATGCATGTACTTGAATCCAAAGAGGTCCTTCGACTACAAAATCTTCTTCTTCATTAATCTCGTCCATCATTGACCAAAAGAATTCTTCACCACGCTTACGATTTGTCCATAAATCTTCACGACTAAATCCTCTTGCTTCAATATCACCATAAGTTATAAATAATTTCACAGTTGTGTCGTCAACGCGTTCTATTCTCATATCATCTCACTCCTTACAGTCGATGAATAGTAACCATATTGTATTAGAACGTAAGTTAAATTACAATTTATTTGTTTGATTAAATTTCACTATTTTAAATAGGACACTATATCATATTATATTCCCTTTTTTTATTATAAAAAACAGCACTATAGCTAAGCCAGTGCTGTTAAATAATATGTTGTTAAATTTTAAATATTAGTCGACTAAACGTTGAGCTTCTTGTAATTGGAAAGTACGAACCTTTCTAGGTAAGAAACGTCTGATTTCATCTTCGTTATATCCAACTTGCAAGCGTTTTTCGTCTAAAATAATTGGACGACGTAATAGTCCAGGATTATCTTGAATAATTGTATATAAATCTTGCAATGGTAAAGAATCAATATCTACGTTTAATTTTTGATAAGTTTTAGAACGAGTTGAAATAATTTCATCTGTTCCATCTTCAGTCATTTTTAAAATTTGTTTAATTTCATCAATTGTTAAATGTTCAGAAAAAATGTTACGCTCCGTATACGGAATGTCATGTTCTTGTAACCATGCTTTCGCTTTACGGCAAGATGTGCAACTTGGTGATGTAAATAATGTTACCATACATCTCACTCTCCTATTGAATAAATATTATTCATTATATTAATAATTATGCTAATTTGTCTTAAGCTTATATTATAAGTATAATATGCTAACATTAAAATTAAATGAGAAAATCCTAATTTTTCTGAGAAATTTCAAATTTTCTAAAAATTTCTCTACAAAATCTAATTTCTCATGTGTATCTCTATTATAACATAACTTACAATTTAAAAAAATACTGTTATAATCTAGTTAAAATGAATTATTTTTAAAGAAAGTAGGCATCTATATGGAGACATTATTTTCAGGAATACAGCCAAGTGGGATACCTACATTAGGTAACTATATTGGTGCATTAAAACAATTTTCAGACGTACAGAACGATTACAACTGTTACTTTTGTATTGTAGACCAACATGCGATTACTGTCCCACAAGATAAAATCAAATTGCGTAAACAAATTCGTCAGTTAGCAGCAATTTATTTAGCTTCAGGTATTGATCCAGATAAATCAACATTATTTATTCAATCAGAAGTTCCAGCACATGTTCAAGCCGGTTGGATGTTAACGACCATTTCAAGTGTTGGCGAGCTTGAACGTATGACGCAATATAAAGATAAAGCGCAAAAACGTACAGATGGTATTCCAGCTGGTTTATTAACTTATCCACCTTTAATGGCAGCTGATATTGTTATTTATAATACAAATATTGTGCCCGTAGGTGAAGACCAAAAACAACATATGGAACTTACTAGAAATTTAGTAGAACGTTTTAATAGTCGTTATAACGATATATTAGTTAAACCAGAAATTCGTATGCCAAAAGTTGGTGGACGTGTAATGAGTTTACAGGATCCAACAAAGAAAATGAGTAAAAGTGATGATAATCAAAAAAACTTTATCTCATTACTAGACGAACCAAATGTTGCAGCGAAAAAAATTAAAAGCGCTGTAACTGATTCAGATGGTATTATCAAGTTTGATAAAGACAATAAACCAGGAATTTCTAACCTACTTACAATTTATTCAAGTTTAACTAATAAATCTATTAAAGAGCTTGAAACACAATACGAGAATGAAGGATACGGAACATTCAAAACAGACTTATCAGAAGTAGTTAAAGACTTTTTAGTACATTTCCAAGAAAAATATAACGAATTTTATAATTCAGATAGATTGGATGACATCTTAGATCAAGGGCGTGACAAAGCTCAAAAAGCTTCTTTTAAAACACTGAAAAAAATGGAACGTGCAATGGGCTTAGGACGTAAGAGATAAATCATTATAAATAAGACCACGAGTATAAGTAAAATACTCGTGGTCTTATTTTAGTTATCTTTCTTTTTTCCTGTTTCACGATCAATTGATTTATCGATATATACATGTTTAAGTGAATAATCTCCACCTATTTGATGATATTCTATACCTTTTACTTGTGGATTTCTTAATGTAGCTGTTCCTTTTTGATAAATTGGAGCTACGGGTGCATCGTTTAAAAATAGCTCCTCAGCTTGTCTCATCGTCGCAAAACGTTCTTTAGGTTTTTGCAATAATTCTCCATTCGCTTTTTTTAATAAATTATCGTACTCTTTACTTCCCCATCCAGTATTATTTTGGGCATTGCCAGTAGTCATTGTATCTAAAAATGTAGTTGGATCTGGATAGTCAGGACCCCAACCTGATAATGACATTGAATAATTCATTGATAACTCTGCTTCTACTCTTTGTTTGAATGGTAATTGTTTAATTTTAACTGTTACACCTGGTAAATTAGATTCAATTTGAGATTTAATAAATTCTGCAGAAATTTTTGAATCTGGTGTATCTTCAGTATTTAAAGTAAAAGTGAATTTATCTTTTCCTAAAGCTTTTTTCGCCTTATTCAGATGTTGTTTGGCTTCTTTAGGATTAAATTTTAAAGGTGATTTAACAGTACTCGCATAATCTTTTCCTTCAGGTGTTTTAACAGTATCTCGTGCAGTGAAACCATCAAAAGGTTTAGCACCTGTTCCTAGAACTTCATTAACATAATCTCTTTTATTTACAGATTGTGCGATTGCTAAACGCATATCTCTATTTTTGAACTCTGGTTGCTGTTTTTCATTCATTTTCAAGAAGAAAGTAGATGCTATTAATCGTTTGAATAGACCTGGATCATCTTTATATTTATCGACTTGTTCAGACGTGATACCTGCACTATCTACCGAATTGGTATCATATAGTGATGCCCCAGCTTGAGTATCTTTTAAAATTTTATAATTTACTCTATCTAATTTAACAGCCTTTTTATCCCAATAATTATCATTTTTGGTCAGCATAATTTTATCTTCTACTGCCCATTTACTCACTTTAAACGGACCATTATATACTACTTTTTCAGCAGTTGTTCCATATTTATCACCATATTTTTTAACTGCTTTTTCATTTTGTGGCATAAATGTACCAAATGCTAGCATTTGTTTAAAATATGGAATAGGTTTAGTAAGATCAATTTTTAATGTGTAATCATCTAAGGCTTTAATACCTAGATCCTTTGGTTTTTTTCCATGTTTACCTAAATTAATATCTTCTGCATTTTTAATATCATACATTATGTATGCATATTCTGAAGCCGTTTTTGGATCTACAGCTTTTCTCCAAGCAAATACAAAATCATGTGCTGTAACTGGATCTCCATTTGACCATTTTGCATTTTTACGTAATTTAATCGTTAATGTTTTTCCATTATTAGATTCTTTTGGATCACCTTTAGCTATTCCTGGAATTGCTTCATCTTTTCCATTTAATGTATATAATCCTTCGAAAACTTGATTATAAATTGTAAAAGAAACGGTATCAGTTGCCAAAACGGTATCCAGAGTATTCATATCTGATGACGTTGCTACTCGATAAGTCTGACCGCTATCATCATATAATCCGCCACTTTTCCCACATGCACTAAGTAGCAAAGTTGTCACGATTAATCCTAAAATCACTTTAAAATTTATCTTTTTCATCTTAATGTTGTCCTCCCTTCCTCAGACTTAATTATGTTGAAGATGAGTTTGATCGTGTTCTTTTAAACGTACTGCTTCTTCATCTGTTACAAAAACGTAATGATTAGGTCTAATTTCTTGCAGTCTACGTTCTGCATTTTTAGATTCATCTTCTTCATACACAATTCGTTTTCTTGTTCTTTCACTATCAGGATCAGGTTGAGGGATAGCAGATAATAGTGATTTAGTATAATCATGTAAAGGATGATAATAAATTTCGTCAGACGATCCTAATTCTACAATTTTTCCAAAATGCATTACTGCTATACGATCAGAAATATATTTGACCATTGATAAATCATGGGCAATAAATAAGAAAGTAATACCTCGTTCTTTTTGTAATTTCAGCATTAAATTCACTACTTGAGCTTGAATAGAAACATCTAATGCAGAAATTGGCTCATCTGCAATAATAAACTCAGGTTCTACAGCTAAAGCACGAGCAATTCCTATACGTTGACGTTGTCCACCAGAGAACTCGTGTGGATAACGGTTCGCATGTTCTTTACTTAAACCTACTGTTTCTAGCAAATCATATACTCGACGTTTACGATCTTTTTTATCACTTGCTAACTTATGAATATCAATACCTTCTGCTACAATATCCATGACTTTTAGACGTGGATTTAAAGAAGCATATGGATCTTGAAAAATCATTTGAATTTTCTTATTAAATTTTAATAAATCTTTTCTTTTAGCAATCTTCTGAATATCTTGTCCTTCATAAAGAATTTCACCATCAGTAATATCATTTAATTTAATAATGGCTTTTCCAGTTGTAGACTTTCCACATCCAGATTCTCCTACTAATCCCAATGTTTCCCCTTTATAAATATTAAATGAAATATCTTCGATTGCTCTAACTTCATTACGTTTACCTTCATTAAAATACTGCTTTAAGTTTTTAATTTCTAATAATATTTCTTTATTCTTCTCCATCGAACGACACCCTTTCTACTCGACGTGGCTTGTCGTAATTATTAGGCATTTGACGTTGTCTCTTTTGTACCATCTCTGGCGGTTCAACTTTTGGAGCGCGTTCGTCTAATAACCATGATTTTACATAATGAGTAGGTGATATTTTAAACCATGGTGGTGCTTCCTTAAAGTCAATGTCTAGTGCATATTGACTACGTCTTGCAAATGCATCACCCTTTGGTGGATGTAATAAATCAGGCGGAGTACCTGGAATTGCAATTAATTCTGTCTCGTTACTTGTTGTTAAATCAGGCATTGAAGATAATAATCCCCATGTATATGGATGTTTTGGATCATAAAAGATTTCATCGACATTTCCAGTCTCAATCATTTGCCCTCCATACATAACAGCCACTCTATCAGCCACATTTGCTACTACCCCTAAGTCATGTGTAATAAAAATAATAGATGTTTCAATTTTTTGTTGTAATTCTTTCATTAAATCTAAAATCTGTGCTTGCATTGTTACATCAAGGGCTGTCGTTGGTTCATCTGCAATTAAAATTTTAGGTTCGCACGCCAATGCAGTTGCAATAACAATTCTTTGACGTTGACCCCCAGAGAATTGATGAGGATATGCTTTAAATCTTTTTTCTGCATTAGGCAGTCCTACTAAATTTAAAATCTCAAGTGCACGTTTTTTTGCTTCAGATTTACTATAATGACGATGTTTTATTAAAGGTTCCATGACTTGCTTACCAATTTGCATCGTAGGATTTAATGACGTCATAGGATCTTGAAATATCATAGAAATATCTTTACCGCGAAGTTTGTTTAATTCTTTTTCAGATTTAATTGCTAAATCTTCCCCTAAAAAATTAATTGTCCCTTTTTTAATTCTCCCTGTATCACCCTGGAACAATTTTGTAATTGCTTTTGTTGTTACAGATTTGCCAGAACCTGATTCTCCGACAATCGCTAATGTTTCCCCTTTATTTAAAAAGAAATCTACTCCTCTAACCGCTTGCACTTCCCCAGCAGTAATATCAAAGGAAACATGCAAGTTGTTGACTTCTAACACTCTTTCTGACATAGATTTTGCCTCCTTTGTTATTTACGCATTTTTGGATCAAATGCATCGCGTAATCCGTCACTAAATAAGTAAAAGAATAAAATTAATAAACTTAATACTGTAGCTGGAATAAATAATTCGTGTGGGTGTATTAACAACATTGCTCGTCCATCATTTACGAGTGAACCAAGTGATGTTTTCGGTGCAGGCACCCCTATACCAATAAAGCTTAAAAATGCTTCGAAGAAAATTGCACTTGGTACAGTAAACATAGATGTTACTACAATGGCACCTAGTGTATTCGGTAAAATATGTTTAAAAATTAATTTAAATTTTGAAGCCCCTAATGTTCTTGAAGCCATTACAAATTCTTGACTTTTTAGTTTTAAAAATTCACCACGCACTACTCTACTCATACCTAACCATCCGGTGATAGACATAGCTAAAATAATCGTCCAAATAGATGGTTCAAATATCAATACAAATAAAATAACAATAATAAGGTTAGGAATAGATGCTATAATTTCTAAAATACGTTGCATCACATTATCAACACGTCCCCCAAAAAATCCTGAAATAGCACCATAAACGACTCCTATAAAGATATCTAGTGCAGCAGCTACAATGCCAATAAATAATGAAATTTGAGCACCTTTCCATGTTCTAGTCCAAAGATCACGACCTAATTGGTCTGTACCAAACCAAAAATTTTCTTTCACGCCCGCTTCTTTATAAGCGCTCTTACCATCTGCCCCTGTTCCATCAAAAGGTAAAAAGTGTACTTGATCTAGTACTGGAATTTTAGCAGGTAAATTTCGTCTAGTAACATCTTGTTCAGCATAGTCATGTTTACTAAATGCTGGTCCTAAAAATGCAAGAATGACAATTAAAATGAGTCCAATCAAACCGACAATAGCTAGTTTATTTCTTTTCAACTGTGTCCAAGCATCTTGCCAGAAGTTTTTACTTTCACGTTGTATTTCTGGTTCTTTATTTAAATCGAGTTCTCTAATAACAAAATCCGTCCCAACCGCTCCCTCAGAGGTATGTGACATCGCTGCATTTGAATGGTCATCAAATGGTTTATTAAAATTTTCAGGCATTATTTTTTACCTCCTTGTACACGGATTCTTGGATCAATTACACCATAAAGAATATCTACGATAAAAATTGAAACGATAAATAATGTACTAAATAAAATTGTAGTAGCCATAATAACTGAGAAATCATTTGTTGTAATCGATCTAACGAATTGGTCCCCTAAACCAGGTACACCAAAGATATTTTCAATAGTTAAAGTCCCTGTTAAAATACCGGCTAACATTGGAACAATAATTGTAATAATAGGAATTAATGCATTTCTTAATGCATGTCCAAAAAGGACTCTTATCGGAGAGTTACCTTTAGCTCTTGCTAATAATATGTAATCAGAACTTAGTACCTCTATCATTTCAGCTCGAATATAACGAGCTACTGTGGCCATTACACTTGCTGATAATGCTAAGGAAGGCAATACTGCTGTTGAAAATCCTTCCCATCCTGCCACTGGAAACCATCTTAAACGTACTGCAAAAACGTATTGTAATAGTACTGCTAAGACGAATGAAGGTACTGATACTGCTATAACAGAAATAACAGTAGTTGTATAGTCTACCCAAGTGTTTTGTTTCGTAGCAGCAGCTACACCTAAAATTAAACCTAAAATCACTCCAATAATCATTGCAGTAATACCCATTTCCATAGAAGGAATCAATCTCGGTTTAATTAATGACCAAACTGGTTGATTATGATATTGGAACGAATAGCCAAAATCTCCAGTTACTACATTTTTTAAATAATGAAGATATTGCACTGCTACTGGATCATTTAATCCATATTTTTCGTTTAAAATTGCTTTTTGTTCAGCACTTAATTTAGCATCATTAAATGGTGATCCAGGCATCATTTTCATTAAGAAAAATGTAATTGTGATGATAATAAATAACGATAAAACCATATATCCCAAACGTTTTAATATATATCGCGTCATCATATAGTCCCCCTTTACTAAATATTCAAAATTAACATTCCCTTCAAAATTTTCAGAAATATTTATACATATTATATATACTATTTTCATAAAATTGCAATATAATTTTACATTTTCTTAATATAAGTGTAATTTTTATATATATTATTTAAAAGAATATAAATTTTAGATTTTATTTATAGTAAGTTTACAGTAAATTAGACTATATAGATAAAAAAGTCGGAGGTATACATGAACAATATTAAAACTTGGTTTATATGGCTCTTTTTGCCACTCATATGTACTTTTTTACTTTGGATGTTCGTAACTCAACATTCGTTTGTCTCATTTATTAATATCTTATTTTATATATCACTTGTATTATTTATATTGTTATTTTTAATTCTCCTTGTACAAGAAGGTATATTTGATGCTACAAGTTTTGGTTTTAGACGCATGCGTTATCAACTCGCTTCTCGCTCTAAGAAAAAAACTTTAGAGAACGATGACTTTTTCAATCCAAAACAAGTAAAAAAAGAGCATTATACCATTTCAACATGGTTACTACCTGCTCTAATACTATGTGCATTTTACTTCATTTTGACTATTCTCATTTCACTTTTTCTATAATATAAGAAAACCATGCATCTTA